>JAEULW010000272.1 GCA_016793505.1 Methylobacteriaceae bacterium
GCCGCGTTGCGTCGAACCGGCGCCGCGACATAGGTTCGTCCTGGCCCTGACGCCAACCGGGACCGTGCCATGTCGCGCCTTCGCCTCACCCGCCGCCGTTTCGCCGCCCTCGGCCTCGCCGCGAGTTTCGCGACGCCGGCGCGCGCCGCCTTTCCCGACAAGCCGATCCGCCTGCTGGTGCCCTTCGCGCCGGGCGGGGGGACCGACATCGTCGCCCGCTTCATCGGCGAGAAGCTCGGCGCGGCGCTCGGCCAGCCGGTGATCGTCGACAACCGCCCGGGCGGCAACGGCGTCATCGCCGGCGAGGCGCTGACGCGGTCCGCCCCGGACGGCCACACGCTGCTCGTCGCCACCGCGGCCGGCTTCGCCTCCGCCCCGGCCCTCGGGGCGAAGCTGCCCTACGACACGGTGAAGGATTTTGCGCCGGTCGGCATGCTCGGCCTGTTCCCGCTCGTGCTCGTCGGCGCGCCGAACCTGCCGGCGAACACGCTCGCCGAGTTCATCGCGCTGGCGAAGGCGAAGCCCGGCGAACTGAACTACGCCAGCGCCGGCGTCGGCGGCACCAATCATCTGGTGTTCGAGATGTTCGCCCAGCGCGCCGGGGTGAAGCTCGCCCACGTGCCCTACAAGGGCGCGGCGCTCGCCACCACCGACCTGCGCAGCGGCGCGGTGCATGTGATGGTCGACAGCCTCGCCGCCAGCCTCGGCAACATCCAGGCGAAGGCGGTGAAGTGCCTCGCCGTCACCATGGCGACGCGCCAGCCGCAGATTCCCGAGACGCCGACGCTGAAGGAGAGCGGCGTCGATCTCGTCTATCCCGGCTGGGCGGCGCTGGCCGCGCCGGCGGCGACGCCCGCGGCCGTCATCGCGCAGCTCTCGCGCGCCCTCGCCGACCTCATGGCGCAGGAGGAGACGAAAGCGCGCTATCGCCAGCTGGTGATCGAACCCGCCGCGATGACGCCGCAGGAGACCGCCGCCTTCATCGCGCAGGACCGCGCCCAGCTGACCGAGCTCGTGAAGAAGCTGGACATCAAGCTTGAGCAATAGGGAGAACCCGGCGCCGCCCCCGCCAACGAAAACGGCGCCCCGCGGGGCGCCGTTTGCAACTGGTGCGGTCGAGAGGACTCGAACCTCCACAACGGTTAAGTTACTAGCACCTCAAGCTAGCGCGTCTACCAGTTCCGCCACGACCGCATCGGCGCGCGAGGAGCTTCGTCGAAACCCCTCGCCGGCCGGCGCGTCGTCTAACAAATCGCCCCCCGCGTGACAAGGCTGGGCTTTCGTGTTTTCGCTCGCGCCATGACGGCGCCGCCATCCCTCAAGACGCCGCGCGGGCGACTGGACGCCGGCGCGACCTGCCTGCCGCAGGCCGGTGCGCCGCCGGCGGAATGGCGCGTTTCGCCCGGCCTCACCGACTATGCGCAGGCGCTGGCCTTCATGGAGCAGCGCGCGGCGGCGATCGCCGACGGGGCGGCGGGCGAGTGCGTCTGGCTGCTCGAGCATCCCCCGCTCTACACTGCCGGCACGAGCGCAAAGCCGGCCGATCTCGTCGAGGCGCGCTTTCCGGTGGTCGAGACCGGGCGCGGCGGCCAGTTCACCTATCACGGGCCGGGCCAGCGCGTCGTCTATGTGATGCTCGACCTGACCAGACGCCGGCGCGACGCGCGCGCCTTCGTCGCGGCGCTGGAGGCGTGGATCATCGCGACGCTCGCCCAACTCGGCGTCGCCGGCGAACGGCGCGAGGATCGCGTCGGCGTCTGGGTGGCGCGGCCGGACAAGCCGCCGGGGCCGGCGGGCGCGCCGGCGGAGGACAAGATCGCGGCGATCGGCGTGCGCCTGCGGCGCTGGGTCAGCTTCCATGGCCTGTCGATCAATGTCGCGCCCGATCTGACGCATTTTTCCGGCATCGTCCCCTGCGGGATCGCGCAGGCGCATTACGGCGTCACCAGCCTCGCCGATCTCGGCCTCTGCGCCGGCATGGCCGAGCTCGACGCGGCGCTGGCGGCGACGTTTCCGCCGATCTTCGGCGCGGCGGATTTCAGCGCGTCGGCCTGACCTCGAAGCCGGGCGCCGCCGGCGCCTCGGCGTCCTCGACCGTGAGATCGTCGACGCGGGCCGCCGGCGGGCCGCGCCGCATCGCCTCCAGCATGGCGTCGAGCGCCGCTTCCTCGCCGGCGAGCAGCGCCTCGACCGAGCCGTCGAGGCGGTTGCGGACCCAGCCGGCGAGGCCGCGCCGGCGCGCCGCCGCCTCGGTCCAGGCGCGATAGCCGACGCCCTGAACGCGGCCGGCGACGACGACGCGCAGCGCCTTCATGCCGACCGTCCGGGATCGAACGGACTGGCGAAACGCGGCCGCACGCGCGGGGCGGCCGCAGGTTCGACAGGCGCGGCCGCCTTCGCCGCCTCGCGCCGGCCGGCCGGCAGGAAGGCGGCGAGCTCGCGCCGATAGGCCTCTGGCAGGCCCGCGGCGGCGGCCGCCTCCAGCACCTCCTCCATGTAGCCGGGTTGCGGCCGGCCGGGTTCAGTCGCCGCTCCGATATAGACGAGGGCGCGTCGCGCCGCCCCTTCGGCCGGGATCACCGGCTGCTGCGCCTTGAGGTAGAGGCCGGAGGCGATGTCCTCGAAACGGTCGAGCGCCCGCATGTCGGCGAGAGGCACGTCCCAGAGCAGGCCGTGAACGTGGCGCGCCGGGTCGCGCCGGACGCTGGCCCAGCCCGACGCCATGACGAAGAAGCGATGGCGGGCGAGACGGGCCTTGCCGACGAGTTTCGCCCCGGGACAGCGCCCGGCCATGGCGGCGACGTTCATGTTGGCGCCATAGGCGAAATAGAGCGGCACGGGCGGGTTCCGGAGATTCCGGGCCAAGCAGTCGCGCAGCGGCAACACCCCGTCAAGCTTGCCGGGAATTAACGCGGTTTCGAACGAATCGCTTCAACGCAGGACAAGGCGGGGCGCCTAGGCTGGTTGGTCAGGAACCCACCGGACGCATCGGCATGAGCGCTGCATTTCGGCTCAACAATATTGCGAGCCTATTCTCCGAAGGCGTTGAAACAGGAGTCGAACAGACGCCGGCGGCGCTGCGCAGCGCGCGCGAGCAGGCGTTCGGCGAGAACATCTTCGCCCGGGCTCGGCGCATCCTGCGCGCCGCGGCGGCGATGGCGCGGCCGCGCCGCCTCGTCGGGGCGCCGGCCTATCTCGAGATTCTGGCGCGCGACCGGGCCGTCGGCGCCGCCGCCCTGCCCGACCCGGCCGCCGCGCTGAGCCGGCCCGAGGGCTATTGCGGCGCCGCCGCCGACCTCGCCCCGACGACGCTGGTGCAGGCCTATGCGCAGGGGCTGCATGCCCGCGCGCCGGTCGGCCCGGCGACCTGGTGGGCCCCGCCCGCCCGCCGCATCCGGCCGATCTTGCCGGTCGCCGGCCTCGCGCCGCCGGCGCGCTTCGATCAGGACTGCACCGGGATCATCGCCCGCGCCTGCGACGCGGCGGCGGCGCGCGACCCGGTCGAGGCGGCGACGCCGGCGCTCAAGCACGCGCATGCCCGGCTCGCCGACCGCGGCTTCGTGCATTGCTGGCGTACCGGGCCCGATTGCGGCGGCTACGGCGTCGCCGTCGGCCGGGTGTTCATCCTCATCGGCGTGTTCGCCCCGTCCGGCGCGGCGGCGCAGGAAAGCCTCGCCGCGCTCGAGGCGGAGCTCGGGCGCCGGCGCTTCAGCCTGCTCGACGTCACCTTCTGCCTGTCGGCTTTCGACGATCTGTCGACGCTGGAGATGAGCCGGGCCGAATATGGCCGGATGCTCGACGTCAATCCCGACGGCGACCGCGCCGCGCGCTGGCGTCCGGACGCGGGCTGAGGCCTCATTCGCCCTGATCGCGGCCGAGACGTCGCGCCAGCGCGCCGCAGCCGAAGCCGACGGCGAGCGAGCCGATCGCCAGCAACGTCACGGCCAGTGGCCGGCCCTCCTCGCCGCGCAGCCATTGCGCAGCGAGCATCACGACCAGCAGACCGGCGATCGCCCAGAACAGCCATTTGAGGCCTTCCAGGCTGGCGGCCAGCATCAGGGTCGAAAACGGCATCAGCGCCACCAGGGCTGCGGCGCCTCGATCCTCGGCGCGCTCTTCTCGATCGCCGCGGCGACCGAAAACAGCGTCTCCTCCTCGAAGGGCCGGCCGATCAGCTGCAGGCCCAGCGGCAGCCCCTCGGCGCTGACGCCGCCCGGCACGGCGATGCCGGGCAGGCCGGCCATGTTCACCGTCACCGTGAAGACGTCGTTGAGATACATCTCGACCGGATCGGCCGAGCCTTTCGCGCCGATGCCGAAGGCCGCCGACGGCGTCGCCGGGGTCAGAATGGCGTCGACGCCGGCGGCGTAGGCCCGTTCGAAGTCGCGCTTGATCAGCGTGCGGATCTTCTGGGCGCGGACATAGTAGGCGTCGTAGTAGCCGGCCGAGAGCACATAGGCGCCGATCATGATGCGCCGGCGCACCTCGGCGCCGAAGCCGGCGCGGCGCGTCTGCTCGTACATGTCGACGATGTCCCGGCCCGGAACGCGCAGCCCGTAGCGCACGCCGTCGTAGCGGGCGAGGTTGGAGGAGGCCTCGGCCGGGGCGACGATGTAGTAGGCGGGCAAAGCGTATTTCGTATGCGGCAGAGAGATGTCGACGATCCTCGCGCCGGCGTCCTTCAGCCAGGCGACGCCCTCAGCCCACAGCTTCTCGATCTCGGCCGGCATGCCGTCGAGGCGGTACTCCTTCGGGATGCCGATGGTCCTGCCGCGGATCGAGGCGCCGACGGCCGCCTCGTAGTCGGGCACGGGCGCGTCGACGCAGGTCGCGTCCTTGGCGTCGGGGCCGGCCATGGAGCGCAGCAGGATGGCGCAATCGCGCACCGTGCGGGCGATCGGGCCGGCCTGATCGAGCGAGGAGGCGAAGGCGACCATGCCCCAGCGCGAGCAACGGCCATAGGTCGGCTTGATTCCGACCGTGCCGGTGAAGGCGGCGGGCTGACGGATCGAACCGCCGGTGTCGCTGGCGGTGGCGCCGAGGCAGAGCCGGGCGGCGACGGCGGCGGCCGAACCGCCCGAGGAGCCGCCCGGCGTGAGCAGGCCCTTGCGGCCGCTGGCGATCGCGGCCTTGCCCTGCGCGGCGCTCCAGTTGGGCGGCAGGACCGGCGAGGCGACGGGGCCGTAATACGAGGTCTCGTTCGACGAGCCCATGGCGAACTCGTCCATGTTGAGCTTGCCGAGCATCACCGCGCCGTCGCGCCACAGATTGGCGGTGACGGTCGATTCGTAGGGCGGCCGGAAGCCGTCGAGAACGTGCGAACAGGCCTGGGTGTGGACGCCCTTCGTCGCGTAGAGATCCTTGATCCCGAGCGGGATGCCTTCCAGCGGGCCAGCCTCGCCGCGGGCGAGACGCTCGTCGCTCGCCTTCGCCTGCGCGCGCGCATGGTCGGGCGTCTCGACGATGAACGCGTTGAGGCCGCGCGCGGCCTCGACCGCGGCGATATGCGCCTCGGTCAGCTCGCGGGCGGAAATCGTCCTGGCGCGCAGCCCGTCGCGGGCCTCGGCGAGAGTGAGATGGGTCAGATCGGTCACGTCGGCACTCGGAGCGAAACGGGAGGGCGGCGAGGCGCGGGGCTGCGCGCTACTCGACCACCTTGGGCACGGCGAAGAAATGGTCTTCCGACAGCGGCGCCGAGCCGGTGACGGCGTCCGGGATGGCGCCGTCGGTGACGACGTCGTCGCGCATCTTCATGGCGATCGGCACGACCGAGGTCATCGGCTCGACGCCCTCGACATTCACTTCGTCGAGCTGCTCGACAAAGGCGAGAATGGCGTTGAGTTCGCCCTGCAGATGGGCCACCTCCTCATCCCTGACCGCGATGCGCGCCAGATGCGCGATGCGGCGGACGGTGGCCTGATCGACCGACATGCCTCGCTCCGGGAGTGTCGCGCGCGGACGCGCCTCGCCCGCTCTTAGCCCGCGCCCTGCTGCGGCGCAATGTCGGCTCGGGCGCGCCGCCTCACAGCGTCACCGCCTCGCCGAGCTTCGGCACGAGCGCCTTCGTTTTCGAGCCGGCGAGGCCGGCGACGAAGTCGTCGGGGTTCGGGGCGAGCAGGCCGAAGGTGGCGTAGTGGCAGGGGATCGCCACCTCGAGCGCGAAATAGCGCTTCACCGCCAGCGCCGCCGTGGCGCCCGACATGGTGAAGCGGTCGCCGACCGGGACCATGGCGATCTTCGGCGCATGAAGCTCATGGATCAGCGCCATGTCGCCGAACAGCTCGGTGTCGCCCATATGGTAGATCGCCGGCGCGTCCTTGTGGCGGATGACGAGGCCGTTGGGATTGCCGAGATAGATCGATTTGCCGTCCTTCGTCGTCCCGGAGGAATGCAGCGCCTGCGTGAAGCTCACCGTGAAGTCGCCGCAGGGCACGGTCCCGCCGGTATTGCCGGGATTGATGTTTTGGCCCCCCTGCTCCATCAGGAACATGCAGATCTCGTAATTCGACACGATCTGCGCGCCGGTGCGGCGGGCGATCTCGGCGGCGTCGCCGACATGATCGTCATGACCATGGGTGATCAGAATGTGCGTCGCCCCCGCCGTCGCGGCCTGCGCGTCGCCCTTGAAGCTCGGATTGCCGGTGAGGAACGGGTCGATGAGGATGACGGACGCGCCGATGTCGAGGCGAAAGGCCGAATGGCCGAACCAGGTGAGCTTCATGCGCAGCACTCCGAGAGGCGGATCGGCGCGCATTATGGCGATGACCGCGGCCGCCGCAATTCGTGGGCGACGCCGATGATCGACTTCCGCGCGCCGCTCGCGGACCTTGCCGCCCGCCTGCCGGCGCGGGCGCGGCTGATCGGCCTCGATCTCGGCACGAAGACGATCGGCGTCGCCGTGTCCGACGTCGAGCGGCGCATCGCCTCGCCGCTGGAGACGATCCGCCGCACGAAATTTTCCGCCGACGCGGCGCGGCTGGTGGAGATCGCCGCGGCGCAGCAGGCGGCGGCGCTGGTGCTCGGCCTGCCGCTCAACATGGACGGGACGGAAGGGCCGCGCTGTCAGGCGACGCGCGCCTTCGCCCGCAACCTGGCTCCGCTGATCGCCGCGCCGATCCTGTTCTGGGACGAGCGGCTGTCGACGGCCGCCGTGACGCGCAGCCTGATCGAGCAGGACGCCTCGCGGGCGAAGCGGGCCGATGTCGTCGACCGCATGGCGGCCGCCTACATCCTGCAAGGGGCGCTCGACATCCTCGCCCGCCTGCCGCAGACGCGATGAGGCCGCCCGGCTGGCGCCGGACGGCCCCGTGTTTCAGCCCCGGCGGGAGGCGTCAGCGCGTGCCGCGGTCGTTCTGGCCGGCGCTCGGCAGCGGCGGCACGTAGCCGCGCGGCACGCTGCCGCCGACAGGGCCGCCGACATAACCGCCGCCGACATAGGGCGCCTGGCGAGGACGATATTGCGGCGCGGCGTAACGCGGCTGGCGATAGGGCCGGCCGCCATAGACCGGGCCGCCATAGCCGCCATAGACCGGACCGCCATAGACCGGCGCGCCGTAGTAGGGTCCGTAGTCGCGGTAAACGCGGCGCGGATAGGGCCGGTAATAATAGTCGTCGTCATCGACGAAAGCGCCCGAGGCGGCCGCCGCCGCCGCGCCGATGGCGAGAGCGCCAATCGCCGCGGCGATCGGGGCGCCGTTGCGGTAGTAGCGCACGACGGGACGTTTGCGCACCTTCTTGCGCGCCGCCACCGTCTCGATCGGCGCCGTCAGATGGGGCGCGTAGCCGGGAGCGGCGGGGGCTGCCTGCGCCGCCGAGGGCGCAGTCAGAATCAGCGCCGCCAGTCCGGCGGCGGCGAGTCCGGCGCTTGCGCCGAGGCCGAGGGGTCGGAACATCTCTTCGCCTTCCCTGTTGGAGGCCGGTCGCCCGGCATGTTGGCGTTCGCATTGCATGGCCGGCGTGAACCGGCCCTGAACGATCTTGTCATAACAACCAACGTCTGTCGCCGCGGACAGTTCAACTCGCGCACCAGTTGTGCTAACCGGTACGAACTGGCAATCGACAGATCAGGGTTGGCGCAGGCTCAGATGGCGCGTCCGAAATCGACGTCGCACCCGCAGGACACGCCGCCGCAGCCGCCGCCCGCGCGCGAGGCCGAGATCGCCGGCTATATCGCCGAGATCACCGGCGAGCTGGCGCAGATGGCGCAATCCGCCAGGCTCGACGTGCTGGCCCATTTCCTCACCCTCGCGCGCCTCGAGGCCGAACTGGCCGCCCGCCGCGCCCGCGACGGCGACGGCGCGCCGCGCTGACAGACGGGCTTTTCCGGCGCAAAATGCCGTCGCGACCGGCGACCGGGCGCTTCTCGAGCCGAAAACCGCCATGGACCAGATCGAACTGTTCCGCCGACTCGCCGTGGCGCTGGCCATCGGCCTGCTGATCGGCCTCGAACGCGGCTGGCGCACGCGCGAGGAGCATGACGGGGCGCGCGTCGCCGGGCTGCGCACCTTCGCGCTGTCGGGCCTGCTCGGCGGCGTCTCGGCGCTGATCGGCCAGGCGCTCGGCGGCGTCGCGCTGGCGGCCTCGCTCGCCGCCTATGCGGGGGCGCTGATCTGGTTCAGCGCGCTCGAGGCGCAGGCCGAGAACAATCTCAGCGTCACGGGAGTCGTGGCCGGTCTCGCCACCTTCATGCTCGGCGCCTATGCGGTGCTCGGCGACCAGCTCGTCGCCGTCGCCGCGGCGGTGGCGATGGCGCTGCTGCTGGCGCTGCGCGATCCGCTGCACGAATGGGTCCGGCGCATGACATGGATCGAGCTGCGCAGCACGCTGGTGCTGCTCGCCATGTCGTTCCTCCTGCTGCCGGTCCTGCCGAACCGGGCGATCGACCGCTGGGGCGCGCTCAATCCGGCCGAGATCTGGTTCTTCGCCATCCTGATCGCGGCCGTCTCCTTCGTCGGCTACGTCGCCACCAAGACGCTCGGCGAGGGGCGCGGGCTGGCGCTGGCGGCGATCGCCGGCGGGCTGACCTCGTCGACGGCGACGACCGTCACCTTCGCAAGGCTCGTCCGGGAAAACCCGGAAAGCGCGCCGGCGCTGGCGCGCGGCGCCTATCTGTCCGGCGTCACCATGCTCGGGCGCATCCTCGTGCTGGTGCTGATGATCGAGGCCAACCTTGCGCCGACGGTGGCGCCGGCGCTGGCGGCCGGGGCGGGCGTGCTGCTCGCCTTCGGCGCGCCGCTGCTCTGGCGCGCCCCGGCGAGCGACGGCGCCGCGCCCCGTCTGGAGATGAAAAACCCGTTCGAGATCATGCCGGTGCTACAGATCGCGGTGGTCATCTCGGTGGTCATGATCCTGGCCAAGACGCTTGCCGGCAAAGCGCATGCGGCGGGCGTCTACATTCTGGCGGCGGCCTCGGGCGTCGCCGATGTCGACGCGCTGACGCTGTCGATGGCGCGCGTCGCCGGCGGCGACCTGACGATGCGCCAGGCCGGGCTCGCCATCCTCATCGCGGCCGGGGTCAACACGGTCTCGAAAGCGGTGATGGCGGGCGCGATCGCCGGCCCGCGCTTCGGCCTGCGCATGGGCGGGGTGAGCGCGCTGGCGCTGGCCGCGGGCGGGCTCGCCGCCGTCTTCACGGTCTAGCCGAGGCGCGACACCAGGCCGCCGTCGTGGCGCAGGACGCGGCCGGCGAGTTCCAGTTCGACCAGCGCGGCGCGGGCCTGCGCCGCCGGCAGATCGGCGAGCCGCAGCAATTCGTCGACGGCGATCGGCGCGGGGCCGAGCAGTTCGAGGAGAACGACGCCGGCCGGACGCGGCTCGAAGGGCCGGCGCGGGGCGTCGTCGAACTCGAAATCGAGCGAGGCCTCAGGCGGCGCGCCGCCGACGACGGCGTCGAGTTCGTCCCACAACGGCGTCGTGGCGGCGGGCGCCGGCGACTCGGCGAAAAGATCGTCGGCGCGCGCGCCGCCGCGTTCGCGCAAGGGCTCGAGGGCGCGCAGCGCATCGTCCACCGATCGGCACATGGTCGCCCCGTCGGCGATGAGATCGTTCGGCCCCTCGGCGCGGGGATCGAGCGGCGAGCCGGGCACCGCCAGCACCTCGCGGCCCTGCTCGGCGGCGAAGCGCGCGGTGATCAGCGAGCCGGACTTGCGCGCCGCCTCGACGATGACGACGCCGAGCGACAGGCCCGAAACGATGCGATTGCGGCGCGGAAAATCGCGGCCGCGCGCCTCCCAGTCGAGCGGCATTTCCGAGACCAGCGCGCCGCGCTCGCAGATGCGTTCGGCGAGCGCCTCGTGTTCGGAGGGATAGATGCGGCGATGGCCGCCGGCCAGAACCGCGATCGTCCCGGTGTCGAGGCTGGTCGCATGGGCGCGCGCGTCGACGCCGCGGGCGAGGCCCGAGACGACGACATAGCCCGCTTGGCCGAGGCCGCGGGCGAGGCGCTCGGTCATCGCAAGGCCGACCGCCGAGGCGTTGCGCGAGCCGACGATCGCCGCCATCGGGGCGCGCAGCGCCTCGAGCCGGCCGCGCACAGCGATGAGCGGCGGGGCGTCGGGAATGGCGCGCAGGGCGACGGGATAGTCCGCCTCGCCCATCGCGACGAAAGCGACGCCGAGACGCTCGGCGGTCGCCATCTCACGCTCGATCTCGTCGCGGCCGGCGATGGCGATCGGCCGGCCGCCCTTGCGGGCGAGGGCCGGCAGCGCCTCAAGCGCGGCGGCCGCGCCGCCGCACTGATTGAGCAGCGCGCGGAAGGTGCGCGGGCCGATGTTTTCGGACCGGATCAGGCGCAGCCAGTCAAAGCGCTGGGCGGGCGACAGGCGCGTCGCGGCGGGAGCGAGGCTCATCCCTTCTGCCCGATCCGGCCTTCGGTCCCCGACATCAGCCGCGAAATGTTCGCGCGATGCATGAACCACAGCGCGGCGCTGAGCACGGCGAACAGCGCCGCCTCGCGCGGCCGGCCGATCGCCAGCAGCGCCAGCGGGCTCGCCACCGTCGCGACGAGGGCGGCGGCCGAGGAGTAGCGCGTCGCAAATGCGACCGCCAGCCAGACCGCGGCGAAGACGAAGGCGACCGGCCAGGCGAGGCCGATCAGGCAGCCGAGATAGGTGGCGACGCCCTTGCCGCCCTTGAAGCCGAGCCAGACCGGGAAGACATGGCCGAGAAAGGCGGCCGCGCCCGCCGCCATCGCCGCGTCGCGATTCCACAGGGCGCCGGCGATGAGGATCGCCGCCGTCGCCTTCAGCCCGTCGAGCAGCAACGTCGCGGCGGCGAGGCCCTTGCGGCCGGTGCGCAGCACGTTGGTCGCGCCGATATTGCCCGAGCCGATGGAGCGGATGTCCTGCGTGCCCGCGAGCTTCGTCAGCACGAGTCCGAAGGGGATCGAGCCGAGGAGATAGCCGACGAGCGCGGCGAGCAGCAGGGTCACGGAATGTCCTCGATGGCGGGCGCGGCGAGCCTAGCGCGCGCCGCGCGCGGCCGGCAAGGCGCTCAGGCCTCGTGGACGACGCGACCGGCGACCATGGTCAGCTTCACCCGGCCTTCCATGCGCGCCTCGTCGAAGGGCGTGTTCTTGCAGCGCGAGGCGAGTTTCGCCGGATCGACGATCCAGGGCTCGTGCGGATCGAAGCGGATGAGGTCGGCCGGCGCGCCTCTGGCGAGGCGGCCCTGCGGCAGGCCGAGGATCTCGGCGGGGCGCGACGACATCGCGGCGAGCAGCCGCGGCAGCGTCACGTCGCCGGCGGCGACGAGACGCAGGCCGGCCGACAGCATGGTCTCGAGGCCGATGGCGCCGTCGGCGCATTCGGCGAAGGGCAGGCGCTTGGTCTCGACGTCCTGCGGATCGTGATCGGATGAGACGACGTCGATCAGCCCTTCGGCCAGCGCGGCGACGAGGGCGCGTCGATCCTCCTCCCCGCGCAGCGGCGGCGACAGTTTCAGGAAGGTGCGATAATCGCCGATGTCGTTCTCGTTCAGCGTCAGATGATTGATCGAGGTTCCGGCGGTCACCGGCAGGCCCTGCGCCTTGGCGGCGCGCAGCGCCTCGAGCGAAGGCGCGCAGGTGACGATCGTCGCGTGATAGCGCGCGCCGGTGAGCGCGACGAGGCGCAGGTCGCGGTCGAGCGGGATGGTCTCGGCCTCGCGCGGGACGCCCGGCAGGCCGAGGCGCGAGGCGAACTCGCCCTCGTTCATGACGCCTTCGGCGCCGAGCTCGGGATCGCCGAGATGGGCGAGGACGAGGGCGTCGAAATCGCGCGCATAGGTGAGCGCGCGGCGCATCACCTGGGCGCTGGCGATGGTGCGCGCGCCGTCGCCGAAGGCGACCGCGCCGGCGCGCTGCAGCAGGCCGATCTCGGCGATCTCGCGGCCCGCTCGGTCCTGGGTCAGCGCCGCCGAGGGCAGAACACGCACGAGACCGCGGTCGCGGGCGCGGCGCAGCAGGAAGTCGACCACCGCCGGGTCGTCGATCGGCGGATTGGTGGCCGGCGAGGCGACGATGGTGGTGACGCCGCCGGCGGCCGCCGCCAGCGTCGCCGAGCGGATGGTCTCGCGATGTTCGGCGCCGGGCTCGCCGATGAAGGCGCGCATGTCGATCAGGCCGGGGGCGAGGACATCGCCGCCGCAATCGACGATGCGGGCGTCGTCGGGCGCGGCGGCCGGCGTCAACGCCGGGCCGAGATCGCGGATGACGCCGTCGACGATAAGCAGCCCGCCCTGCTGCTCGACGCCCGAGGCCGGATCGACGAGACGGGCGCGGGCGAACAGCACGGGCGCGGGATGGCGGGCGGAGGCGAAGGGCGGCTCGTGGTTCATGGGCGCCGCCTCCTAGCCTGCGGCGGGCGATCTTTCAACGCGGGCTCGGCGTGACGCTCATTCCTTCGGGAAGTCGAGCCCCATCTCGCGGTAGCGCTCGGGATCGTCGAGCCAGTTCTCGCGCACCTTGACGAACAGGAAAAGATGCACGGGATGGCCGGCCTCGGCGGCGATCTCCCTGCGCGCCATCGTGCCGATGGTCTTGAGCACATGGCCGGCCTCGCCGATGACGATCTTCTTGTGCGCCTCGCGCGTCACGTAGATCGTCTGCTCGATGCGCGCCGAGCCGTCCTTCTGCTCCTTCCAGGAATCGGTCTCGACGGTGAGCTGGTAGGGCAGTTCGTCGTGCAGGCGCTCGAACAGCTTTTCGCGGGTGATCTCGGCGGCGAGCATGCGCAGATTGCCGTCGGTGAGCTGATCCTCGGGATAGAGCCAGGGGCCGGGCGGCATCGCCGCGGCGAGCGCCGCGAGCAGGCGATCGACGCCGTCGCCGCTCAGCGCCGAGATCCTGAAGGTTTGTTCGAAGCGATGCAGCGCGTTGGCCTCGGCGGCGAGCGCCAGCAGTTTTTCGCGATCGACGACGTCGATCTTGTTGAGCACGAGGAAGGCCGGGGCGCGCAACTCGCCGAGCCGCGCCAGAATGGCGCGCGCCTCCTCGTCGAGGCCCTTGCGGGCGTCGATCAGCAGGCAGACGACATCCGCCTCCCCCGCCCCGCCCCAGGCCGAGGCGACCATGGCGCGGTCGAGCCGGCGCTTGGGGCGGAACAGGCCGGGGGTGTCGACGAAGACGATCTGGGCGTCGCCGGCGATGGCGACGCCGCGCGCCGGGGCGCGGGTCGTCTGCACCTTGCGCGAGACGATCGACACCTTGGCGCCGACGAGGCGGTTGATCAGCGTCGATTTGCCGGCGTTGGGCGCGCCGATCAGCGCGGTGAAGCCGGCGCGGGACTGCCGGGACTCGCTCATGCCGCCGCCCCCGCGACAGCCGGGGCGCGGCCGCCGACGCGCTCGCGCGCCAGAAAGGCGGCGGCGGCGGAACGCTCGGCCAGCTTCTTGGAGCTTTCGGGCGCGCCTTCGCAGGCGGCAAAGCCCGGCACCTCGACGGCGAGCACGAAGATCGGCTCGTGTTCGGGCCCGGCGCGGCGGACCTGACGATAGGTCGGCGGCGGCAGGCCGCGGGCCTGCGCCCATTCCTGCAATTCGGTCTTTGGATCGGCGAGGCGGCGCGGCTGGCGGGCGACGCGCTCGCCCCAGAAGCGGGCGACGAGATCGCGCGCCGCGTCCCATCCCGCGTCGAGATAGACGGCGCCGATGATCGCCTCGGCGACGTCGCCGAGAATGGCGGCCTTGTCGGCCCCGCCGGACTGGCGTTCGCCCGGGCCGAGGCGCAAGGCCGGGCCGACGTCCCAGACCCGCGCCACCTCGACGCAGGTCTCCCGGCGCACCAGTTCGGCGAGGCGCTTCGACAATTCGCCCTCGCGCGCGGTCGGAAATGCGTGCGTCAGCAGATCGGCGACGGCCAGCCCCAGCACGCGGTCGCCGAGGAATTCGAGCCGCTGGTAGTTGGCGCGGGCGGCGGCGGCGCTGACATGGGTCAGCGCCTGGTCGAGCAGCGCGCGGTCGGCGAAGGCGTGGCCGAGACGGGACTCGAGCGCCTCGAGTTCGGGGCCGCCGTGCGCCTTGCGCGCCGTCATCGCACCGGCTGGAAGATGCGCTCCCAGCGCACCGTCCAGGGCCATTTCCAGAACTGCCAGGCGGCCTCGTCCTCGGCCACCGAGAAGAAGATCACCTCGGCGCGGCCGACGAAATTCTCCAGCGGCACCGGGCCGACGCCGCCCTCGGCCGCCGGCACACGCGAGTCGGTGGAGTTGTCGCGGTTGTCGCCGACCATGAAATAATGGCCTGGCGGCACCTCGTAGACGGGCGTGTTGTCGAAGAAGCCGCGGTCGCCCTCGCGCTCGATGATCATGTGGCGCACCGGCGGCGAGCCGTCGGCGCCGGGCAGCGTCTCCCAATAGGCAAGGGTAGCCGCGCCGCGGCCGAACGGGCCTTTGGTGATCATGTCGGGGGCGCGCTCGCGCGGCACGATCTGGCCGTTGATGTGAAGGCGCCCGTCGATCAGCTGGATGCGGTCGCCCGGCAGGCCGATGACGCGCTTGATGTAGTCGGTCGAGCCGTCGCGCGGCAGCTTGAACACGGCGATGTCGCCGCGCTTGGGCGTCGCCGACCAGACCCGGCCGGAAAACAGATCCGGGCTGAACGGGAAAGAGTGCTTCGAATAGCCGTAGGAATATTTCGAGACGAACAGATAGTCGCCGACCAGCAGCGTCGGGATCAGCGAACCGGTCGGGATGTTGAACGGCTGGAAGAAGAAGGTCCGCACGACCAGCGCGATGGCGAGGGCCTGCAGGATGACCTTGATGGTCTCGACGAGGCCGCCCTCCTCGGACCTGGGCTTGGTCTTGTCGAGCCCATCGCTGTCCACCCTGGCCGGCTCCGTCATCTGCGATCCTCTGAGGCCGCCCGGCGGCCGGGCATGCACCTAACGCGCTTCCCCCTCGCTTACAAGCAAACCAGGCGGAATTTCGCCGCAGCGGCGGCCGCTCACGGGCGTTCGCGCAGCTTGCCGCCCATCAGCGCGCGGCCGATCAGGCGTTCGACCGGGATCGGGCCGAGGCCGCCTTGCGCCACAGGTTGGCGCGAGTCGACGGAGTTGTCGCGATTGTCGCCGAGGACGAAGACATGGCCGGCCGGCACACGGGTTTCGGCGAAGGCGTCGTTCGGCCCGGAATCGCCCTCGGTCTCCAGAATGCGCAGGCGTCGGCCGCCGGGCAGGCTCTCGACCCAGGCGTCGACGCGGCGCGTCAGGCCAAGGCCGGCCGGCGTCGTCAGCGGCGCCGGCTCGCGCCCTACGACCGCGCCGTCGATGACGAGGCGGCCGGCGCGCATCTCGACCGTCTCGCCGGCGAAGGCGACGACGCGCTTGAGATAGACGACGTCGTCGCGGCCGGGGGCGCGCAGCGCCACGACATCGCCGCGCCGAGGCCGCCAGTCCGGCCAGCGCCCCGCGATCGGCAGTTGGAGCCAGTCGTAGCTCCAGCGCGACAGGCCGTAGGAAAAGCGCGAGACGAGGACGAGGTCGCCCGGGGCCAGCGCTGGCGCCATGGAGGCGCTCGGGATCGCGAACAGGCGCAGATTGGGCCCGAGATTGGGCAACAGGAACGTCGCCCCGACGAACAGCGTCAGGCCGAGCGCCACGGCGAGCGCCAGCAGGCGGGCGTCGCTCTTGCCGGACGCGCTCATCCTTGCGCCTTCGGCCGCGCCTCGATCACCACGAAGGCCTGCGCCCAGGGGTGATCGTCAGTGAGCGAGAGATGGATCACCGCCTCGCAGCCGGCCGGCGTCAGCGCCGCGAGGCGCTCGGCCGCCGCGCCGGTGAGTCGCATCGTCGGCCGGCCCGAGGGCAGGTTGACGACGCCCAAGTCGCGCCAGGCGACGCCGGCGCGGATGCCGGTGCCGAGCGCCTTGGCGCAGGCTTCCTTGGCGGCGAAGCGTTTCGCATAGGATCCGGCGCGGTCGGCGCGGCGTTCGGATTTCGCCCGTTCGGTCTCGGTGAAGCAGCGCTGCGTGAAACGCTCGCCGAAACGCGCCAACGTGTCGGCGACGCGCTCGATATTCGTCAGATCGGCGCCGACGCCGAGGATCATCGCCCCGCCCTGCCCTCGTCCATCGCCGCGCGCATGGCGCGCACCGCCATCGGCAGACCGACGAAGATCGCCTCGCCGATGAGGAAATGGCCGATGTTGAGTTCGACGATCTCCGGCAGGCCGGCGCAGCGGCGGGCGGTGGCGTAGTCGAGGCCATGGCCGGCGTGGCATTCGAGGCCGAGCCGGGCGCTCGCCTTGGCCGCAGCGGCGATGCGGGCGAATTCGCGCTCGGCCTTGTCCGTCTCGCCATGGGCGACGGCCTCGCACCAGGCGCCGGTGTGCAGTTCGACGACCGGCGCGCCGGCGTCCCTCGACGCCTCGAGAGCCTCGACGCTCGGCTCGACGAACAGCGAGACGCGGATTCCGCCGCGCGTCAGTTCGGCGATGAAGGGTTTGAGATGATTGTGCTGCCCCAGCACGTCGAGGCCGCCTTCGGTGGTGCGCTCGGTGCGCTTCTCGGGCACGAGGCAGGCGGCGTGCGGCTTCGTCTTCAGGGCGATGTCGAGCATCTGCTCGGTCGCCGCCATCTCGAAATTCAGCGGCTTCGAGATGCGCGCCCTGAGTTCGGCGATATCGGCGTCGCGGATGTGGCGGCGGTCCTCGCGCAGATGCGCGGTGATGCCGTCGGCGCCGGCCTCGATCGCCATCAGCGCGGCGCGCACGGGATCGGGCAGCGCGCCGCCGCGGGCGTTGCGGACGGTGGCGACGTGGTCGATGTTGACGCCGAGGCGAAGTCTGGCGAGCGACATGGCGGCTTGGTTCCGGGCGCCTGGTTCGGTGACGGGCGGGTATGGTTAGACAGCGGCGCGGCGCTTGTCATCTGCGGCGGACCGCCCGCAATTCGCCATCATCGCCCGGCGCAGTGGCGACAGGAGATCCGATGCGCGCCGCCCTCGCTCTTTGCGCCGCCCTGATGACGACCGCCCCCGCCGTGGCGATGGACGCCCGGATCGACCTCGCGCGCGGCGCCTGCGAGGCGCGCTGTCCGGTCTATTCGGTCTCGGTCGGCGGCGACGGCGCGGTGGTCTACGAGGGCCGCCACTATGTGCAGCGCCGCGGCCGCGTCGAGCGACGCATCGCGCCGGCCGCGGCCGCCGCGCTGCTGCGCCGTTTCTCCGAGCGCAGCTTTCTCGACGGGCCCGAGACGATCGCGCCGGGAGGCCCCGACTGCGCCCTCGACGGGCGCGAGCGCAGCCCGATCGCGCTGACCTTCCGCGCCGGGACGACGGTGAAGCGCCTCGCCGTGGACGGGCGCTGCGACGGGCCGGCGGCGCAGGCCGCCCGGCAGCTCGCGCGCGCGGTCGACGAGGCGGCGCGGCTCAGGGGCCTCACCCGGTAGCGGTGCGCGAGCGCACAGCGCGGCGCGGCGCGACGGGCCAGTGTCGCCGCCCCTTGCGGAGGCGGACATGGCTTATGATCGCGTCAAGGCGCTCGACTACGCCAAGAAGCACTGGGACAACCCGTGCGACGACGGGATCGTCTGGCTGGCGAGCGAGGCGCTGACGGTGTCGCGCCTGCGCGTGACCAAGAAGGCGCCGGCGGCTGACGGCTGGGCGCCGCGCTTCCGCCCCGACGGAAAGGGCGCCGAGCACTTCATCTTCGAGCGCGTCGTCGCCGGCAAGCGCGAGGAAATCCCGATCCAGCCCTGGGAAGGGCTGGCGGACTGCGCGCATTTCCTGTCGCGCGCGCTGAGCGCCGGCGGCGCCAAGACGGACGAGCGCGGCGTCGGCTCGCTGGTCGCCACGCTGCGCAAGCGGGCCGACACCTGGACGATCTGCGAAAAGATCGACAAGAAATTCGGCCAGCGCGTCATCGACGCGGGGCTGCTGAAGCCCGGCGACATGATCGGCTATTTCAATATCAGCGGCGATCCGCATTCCGACTATGGCGGGGCGGCGCGCTACACGCATTCGACGATGTTCTGCGGCAAGACCGGCGCCGCCGGCGATCCCGGCCACGTCACCTGCCACACCAAGTCGCGCTTCATGGGACTGACGCCGCCCGACTACACGGACGTGTGGTGGCTGAGCGACGACTATTCCTACACCTTCATCCACTTCACCGCCGGCGACGCGTCGATCGCGGCGCATGCGGCGAAAATGAAGGGCTGGTGGACGGTCGTCTACGGCGCCAAGGTGCGCTACTACTACGTTCGCGGCGACGGGCGCGCCTTCTACACCAAGATCAAGCCGTCGAACGCCTCGAAGGTTCTCACCCGCGGTTCGTCGGAGGACGTGCTCTACTGGTTCAACACCGCGCCGACGCTGACCTTCGCGCGGCGCTCCAGCGGCTCGGTCGAGGTGTGGACGCCGGTCTATGGAACCGACCAGACGTTCAATTTCTCGATCAACGGCAATCCCGGCGTCGCGGTGCGGACCAAGTTCTGACCGCTCACAAGCCGCGGCTGCCGGGCTTGACCGGCGGGATGGCGGCGAGTTCGGGCGGCAGCCTGTCGGGCTCGTAATTGGGGATGTCGAGCGTCGCCAGCGCGACGCGCGGCACGCCGATATCCGCCGCCCCGCCCGAGCGGTCGATCAGGCAGGCGGCGCCGACGAGTTCGCCCGGATGGCGGCGGATCGCGGCGATGCATTCGCGCGACGAGAGCCCCGTG
>JAEULW010000279.1 GCA_016793505.1 Methylobacteriaceae bacterium
CGAAAACGGCGCCGGCGTTGCGTGGTGACCCCCCGCCCCCCGTCACCACCCGTCGTTCAGCCTCACCAACACCCCGGGACCCGGAGGATGGCAACTCCAGATTTCTTTAAGAAATTATTAGGCCATAACGTAGCCGGAGTCGACCACGATCTTCTGATAGTTCGACTTGTCGACCGACACCGGCACCAGCAGGTTCGAGGGCACCACCTTGACGCCGTTGTTGTAGGTCTTGGTGTCGTTGATCTTCGGCTCGCGCTTGTTGAGCACGTCGTCGACGAGCTCGGCCGTGACCTTGGCGAGGTCGCGCGTGTCCTTGAACACGGTCGAGTACTGCTCGCCGGCGATGATCGCCTTGACCGAGGGCGTCTCGGCGTCCTGTCCCGAGATGATCGGCCAGGGCTGGTTGGCCGAGCCGTAGCCGACGCCGCGCAGCGACGAGATGATGCCGCGCGACAGGCCGTCATAGGGCGCGAGCACCGCGTCGACGCGGCCGCCGTCCGAGTAGCGCGCCGACAGGATGTTGTCCATGCGCGCCTGCGCCACCGCCGCGTCCCAGCGCAGCGTGCCGACCGTCTTCATGCCCATCTGGCCGGACTTGACCACCAGCACCTTCTGGTCGATCAGCGGCTGCAGCACCGACATCGCCCCGTCATAGAAGAAGAAGGCGTTGTTGTCGTCCGGCGAGCCGCCGAACAGCTCGATGTTCCACGGCCCTTTCTTCTCAGGGTAGCCGAGGCCCTTGAGCAGCGATTCGGCCTGCAGCACGCCGACCTTGAAGTTGTCGAAAGTGGTGTAGTAGTCGACATTGGCGCTGTCGCGGATCAGCCGGTCATAGGCGACCACCTTGGCGCCCTTGGCGGCCGCCTGCTTCAGCACGGCCGACAGAGTGGTGCCGTCGATCGCGGCGATGACGAGGACTTTCGCGTCCTTCGTCACCATGTTCTCGACCTGCGCGAGCTGGTTCGGAATGTCGTCCTCGGCATATTGCAGGTCGACCGTGTAGCCCTTGGCCTCCAGCGCCTTCTTCAGCTCGTTGCCGTCCGAGATCCAGCGCAGCGAGGATTTGGTCGGCATGGCGATGCCGACGAGGCCCTTCGATTGCGCGAAGGCCGGCGCCGAAAGCGCCACGGCGCCGGCCGCGGCCAGCGCCAGAATCGCGCGCTTGGTGAATCGCATGATGTCCTCCCTCACGAAAATCCTGTCCGGCGCCGACGTGGTCGCGGCGCTTGCCGGACTGTGAGCATGTCGCGCCTTGCCGCGCCGATCAATGGGCCTGCGCGCCGCGCCGGCGCGATTCGCGCTTCGTCGCCTCACATTTCGGCGCCCGCCTTGCGGCTTTCAATCGCCGAGACGAGGCGGAAGCCGATCGTGCGGAACGGTTCGGGCGCGATCCGGTCGGCCCGGCCATAGGCCGATTGCAGCGCCTCCTGCGCATCGCCGGTGACGATCATTTCGGCGAGCCGCTTGCCGAGCACCGTGCCCTTGACGATGCCGGCGCCGTTGCAGCCGGCCGAGCCGTAGAGTCCTTCGCCGATGCGGCCCCAGCGCGGCGAGCCGTTCATCGTCAGCGCCGTCGTGCCGCCCCAGACATATTGCAGCCGGACATCCGCGAGTTCGGGATAACGCCGGTCGAACCGCGCCTTCAGCGCCTGCGCCGCCGCGCGCGAGTCGATCGGCCATTCATAGGCGTAGAGCGAGCGGATCATCAGCCGGTCGGCGCCGACGCGGCGCAGCGTCGAGCCGAGCCGGTGCGCCGGCAGCAGCCCCCAGGCGGCGGCGCCGAGCCGCTCCTGACGCTCGGGCGCGATCGGTTCGGTCAGGCCGGCATAGGTGTAGATCGTCACCAGCCCGTCGCGCCAGACGCCGAAATGCTTGATCGCCGCGTTGGTCGCCAGCACCACGCATTCGGCCCTGATCCGCGCCTGCGGCGTGCGCAAGAGCCGCGGGCGCCCCTCCTCGATCGCCTCGACCGGCGACGTCTCGTAGAGCCGCACGCCGGCCGGCAGCGCGTCGGCGAGGCCGCGGATCAGCGCGGCGGGCTGCAGCAGATAGCCCGACTCGGTGCGCGCGCCGCTGCGGTAATAGGTCGTGCCGGTCAGCGCCGCGACGCCGGCGCGGTCGAGCAGCCGCGCCGCCACGCCCTGCGCCGCGGCGCCGTCGATCAGTTCGCGCACCTTGGCCTCGCCGGCCTCCGTCGCCGCGCCGAGGATGCGCCCGGTCTCCTCGAGATCGCAGGAGAAGCCGCCCGCCGCCATCCCCGCCAGCAGATAGTCGAAGCCCTCGCCGGTGAAACGGTTCAGCTGTTCGGCCCGCGCCGCCTCTTTCGGCGACAGGCCGACCTTGGCGTCGAAACGGGTGGCGAAGCCCGAATTGCGCGCCGACGAGCCCTCGCCGACGGTCGTCCCCTCGAGCACGGCGATCTCGGCCTGCGGATCGAGCTCGGCGAGCCGCCGCGCCGCGGCGAGACCGGTGTATCCGGCGCCGACCACGGCGTATTTGACGCGGATGTCGCCCTGCGCCGGCGGCCGCGGCGGGCGCGGCGGCAGCAGCGCGTTCCAGCCGCAGGCGTCGGCGTAGACGGGCAGGGGCGACAGCGACATCGGACAGGCTCCTTGCGGCGGGTATGGCCCGGGCCGGGCGATCGTGCCCGCTTTTGGTCCGAAGGCTAGGGGCGCGGCGGCGGGGCGGCCCTGCGTCGGCGTGACGTCTGAGACGCGCGGCTGGACGCCCCGGCGCG
>JAEULW010000282.1 GCA_016793505.1 Methylobacteriaceae bacterium
AGATGGATCTGCGCATCGGACAACTCGCCGGCCTGCACGGCGCCGACGGGCGACTCTCGGGCGTCGACGTGAAGCTCGCCGACGGCAAGCCGGCGCGCATCGACGCCAACATGATGCTGCCCTTCTTCGGCCTGACCATGAAGCTCGGCCCGATCGCCGACTGGGGGCTGAACCTCAACGAGAACCTCGTTCCGGTCGACACCGAGAAATTCGAGACCAGCACGCCGGGAATTTTCGCCATCGGCGACATCAACACCTATCCGGGCAAGCTGAAGCTGATCCTGTCGGGCTTCCACGAGGCGGCGCTGGCGGCGCAGAAGGCGCATCGCTACGTCTATCCGGACAAGCGGCTGCTCTTCCAGTACACGACGTCCTCCACCAATCTGCAGCGCAAGCTCGGCGTCGCCTGAGCGTCGCGGCGCGATCACGCGAGCGTCACTCGCGCGCCGGAGCGGCCGCATTATGGTGGCGCCCATGATGTCCGACGCCGCTTTCCCGCGCCCGCCCCTGGCCGCCTGGCTGCCCGGCACGGATCGCGCCGGGCGATTCTCGGCGCTGAAGTTCGCCGCCTTCCTCGCCGCGCTCGGGCCGGGGGCGGCGCTCGTCTGGTTCTGGAGCCAGGGCGAGCTCGCGCCCAAGCCGATCACCGCGGCGATTCATTTTTCCGGCGACTGGGCGCTGCGCATGCTGGCGCTGACGCTGGCGGTGACGCCGCTGCGCGTCGTGACGCGCGTCAACCGGCTGATCCTGATCCGGCGCACGCTCGGGCTTTCGGCGCTCGCCTATGGGCTGCTGCATGTCGCGCTCTACTGCGTCGAGCAGCGCCTCGACCTGTGGACGGTGGTCAGCGAGATCGCGCTGCGCTTCTATCTGACGATCGGCTTCGTCGCGCTCGCCGGGCTGATCGCGCTCGGGGCGACGTCGAACGAGGCGGCGGTGCGCCGGCTCGGCGCGACGGGCTGGAACCGGCTGCACGCGCTCGTCTATCCGATCGCGCTCGTGTCGCTGTTCCACTACTTCCTGCAATCGAAGAACGACGTGACGCCGGCGGTCCTGTGGAGCGGCTATGTGCTGCTGCTGCTCGGCCATCGCCTGCTGGCGCGGCGCCGGCGCGGCGCCTCGGCCCTCGCCCTCGTCGGCCTCGCCGTCGCGGCGGGGCTGGCGACGGGGCTGGTCGAGGCGGCCTGGTATTTCGGCCGTTCGCGCATCGCGCCGCTCGACGTGCTCGCCGGCAATCTGGATTTCGAGATCGAGCTGCGCCCGCCCTGGATCGTGTTCGGCGCCGGGCTGGCGCTGGCGGGGCTGGCGGCGCTGTTCAACCGGCTATCGCCGGCGCGCTCTCGCGGGCGATGAGCGCGGCCGCATCGGGCGCGGCGAGGGGCTTGGTGAAATAATAGCCCTGCATGCGCAGGCAGCCGATGCCGCGCAGCGCCTCGACCTGGCGTTCGGTCTCGACGCCCTCGACGACGACGTCGATGTCGAGATTGATGCACAGCGCCAGGATCGACTGGAGCAGCTTGCGGGCCCGGGCGTCGCCGACGACGTCCTCGGTCAGCGACTTGTCGATCTTGATCTCGTCGAGCGGCAGCGCCCGCACATAGCGCAGCGCCGAATAGCCGTTGCCGAAATCATCGAGCGCGATGCGCGCGCCGAGCGCCTTCAGCGTCGTCAGCGCGCGCGCGGCGCGGTCGAAATTGGCGATCAGCGTCGTCTCGGTGATCTCCAGCGTGACGCGGTCGGGGCCGAGGCCGGCGCTGCGGATGGCGGCGATCATGTCGAGGACGGCGCGATCGGAGCCGAGATCCTGCGCCGACAGGTTGATGGCGACGCGCGTCGGCGCGCTCCAGCCGCGCGCCTGCGCGAAGGCGCGGCGCATCACCGCCAAAGTCAGCGGCGCCATCAGGTTGTTCTGCTCGCAGACCGGGATGAACTCGTCCGGCCGCACGACGCCCAGTTCCTCATCCGTCCAGCGCGCCAGCGCCTCGAGGCAGACGATGCGTCCGCTGCGCACGTCGACGATCGGGTGGAAGGCGACGTCGATGCGATCGAAGAATTCGACCTGGCGCAGGCGCCGTTCGATCATGCGGCGGCGGCGCAGGCCGGCGTCGATCTCGGCGGTGAAGACGACGGCGGCGCCGCGGCGCGTCTCCTTGGCGTGGTAGAGCGCGCAGTCGGCGTGCTCGAACAGGGCCGTCGCGCTGTCGCCATGGCGCGGCCAGGCGGCGAGGCCGAGCGAGGCTTCGGCGCGCACTTCGGCGCGATCGGCGAGCGAGAAGGCGCGCACGTCGTCGAGCAGGCGGCTGGCGCGCAGCGCCAGCTCCTCGTCGCTCGAGTCGCCGAAGAAGATCACGCCGAATTCGTCGCCGCCGAGCCGCGCCGCCCAGACGCCGCGATCGCCATGGGCGAGCAGACGATCGGCGACGCCGCGCAGCAATTCGTCGCCGGCGGCGTGGCCGAACATGTCGTTGACCGCCTTGAACGTGTCGAGGTCGAGCACGCCGAGGGCGAAATGCGTCTCGCCGCCGCCGGCGGCGAGGCGTTCCAGTCGATCGAAGAAGCTGCGGCGATTGGGCAGGCCGGTGAGCGGATCGGTGCGCGCCAGCTCGGAATTGCGACGATAGAGATCATGCGCCACGTCGGCTCTGCGGCGGGCGCGGTGCGCGTCGATCGCGGCGCGGGTGAATTCGCGCACATAAATGCGCACGGCGAAGAACAGCACGCCGGCGAGCGCGGCGAAGTTGCAGGCGAGCAGGCGCTGGTCGTCGTCGCCATAGATCAGCATGGCGAGGCAGTAGGGCCCCATGATCAGGCAGATCGCGGTATAGGCGGTGGCCGGCGCCGGCGACAGCAGGTAGACGACGCTGGCGATCGTCAGGCCGACGAAGGCGTTCACCGGCTCGGACGGTCCGGTGACGCCGGGATAGAGCCAGAGCGCAAGAGCAAGTCCGCCGAGGCCGAGAACGCAGACCATGACGGAGGCGCGGCGCAGCTCGCTCCTGATGTCGGCATGAGTCAGCGAGTCGACCGGCAGGCGCCGCCAGCGGCCGAGCCGGATGATCGCGAAGATGGCGAAGAAGGCCGTGGCGCCGAGGCAGACGGCGCGCCGGCCGGCGGCCGCGTCGGACAGCGACAGGAACGCCATGTTGAAGATCAGCAGCGCATAGAGAACCGGCACGCGGGCGCGATATTCGCTGAGACGCGCGCGCGCCACCTTCTCCGACAATCGCATCCGCGGCTGAGACATCGCGCCCTCGTTCCGGCGCGCGAAGCATAGGCGCGGACGTGCTCAACGCGCGCTTAAGGCAGCGCGCGCGATGCGGGCATGGTTGACGGGACGCCAACGCGGCCAATCTTAGCGGAAATGTCCTTACGCTCCGTCAACGGCTCGCAGGTCAGCCTTTCGACGAGGCGAACAGGAACGGCGCGACGTCGGCGACGCCGGGTTGCGGATCGGCGGCGAAGGGCATGGGACGACACACCGCCATCGCCGACAGACCGACGCGCGCCGTCAACAGGCCGTTGAGCACGCCCTCGCCGAGTCGCGCCGACAGCTTTGCCGCCAGTCCATGTCCGACGACCTGCTGGATCAGACTGTCGCCGACCGCCATGCCGCCGGTGACGGCGAGATGCGCGCCGACCGAACGGGCCAGCCGCACGAAGCCGAGAAAGCCGGGGCGACCGCCGTAAATCTCGGCGATGCGCCGCACCAGCCGCACCGCCTGCGCGCCGACGAACAACAGATCGATCGCGGCGCGCGGGCTGACCGCGGTGACCACCGAGACACGCCGCGCCGCGAGCGCGATCTCGCGCTGAGCGAGACTGTCGAGACGCTGCACGAGCGCACGCTCGGCGATGTCGATGAGATCGCGGCCGTCGACGATCTCGCGCGTCAGATCGGCGAGCTCCTGGCGGGCGCGGGCGGTGTCGGCGCGTTCTGCGTAGAGGGCGACGAGATCGCGCGTCAGCGCGCGGGCGCGCTCGCGGTCGTCGGCGGCGCGGGCGGCGGCGAAATCCTGATGCAGGCGGGCGATGCGGCGCTGGCGGAAGATGGCGCGCGTCTCGCGGATCAGCAGCGCGACGAGGGCGAGCGCGGCGAGGCCGGCGAGCGCGGCGGCGACCCAGCCGAGCGCCGCGACGCGGGCGAACAGATCCTCGATCAGGCGCCACAGCCAGAGCGAGAAGCCGAGGCCGACGAGGCCGGTCACGGCGCTCCAGAACAGGCCGCCCCAGGACAGGGCGCGCGGCAGCACGCCGCGCGACTGGGCGAGTTCGACCGCCGCCTCGCCGGCCGGCGCCTCGGGCGGCGCCTCGCGCTCGAAGGCGTCGGGCGTCTCCTCGAGGGCGACGTCGGGCGCGGCGGGGCGCGCGGCGGCCGCCTCCGTCGCCGGCGCGTCGAGGCGGAAGGCGCGTGGCCGGCGCGGGGCGGCAGGGGCGTCGCTCATCGCGCCATCAGGTGAGGGCCGGGCGCGCCGGCGTCAAGGGCGGCGCGGCGGCTTGAGTTGCGCCGGGGCCCGTCCTAGCGTGCCGGCGGGAGGCCCGCATGTCCGATGGTCTGAGTCTCTGGCTCCGCGTCTGGAGCCTGGCGGTGATCGGCTTCGGCGTCGTGCTGGCGGCGGGCGCGCTGCCGGCGACCGACGCGCCGACGCGGCTGCTGTTCACCGTGCTCGGCGGCACGCCGGCGGTGCTGGCGGACGAGGCGCGCTTCCCGCTCGGCGTGCTCGGCGGCGTCGCG
>JAEULW010000306.1 GCA_016793505.1 Methylobacteriaceae bacterium
CACCGCGCGCGCCGAGGAGAGCGGGAAGACGGCATGGATCGGAACCCAGCGCTCGCCATCCTTGCCGAGCATGCCGCGCGGCGGGCCGAAGGGCTGCGAGCGCATCACCTTGGGCACGCTGTTCTCGATCTCGACGCCATGCGCGCGGCCGATCCGGCGCACCTCGCCGACGAGCCTGTCGAGTTCGTTCGCCGCGTGCGCTTCGACCACGAGATGCAGCGTGAAGGCGTGCTCCTTCAGGAAGGACGTGCCGGAGACGGCGACCTGCGCGGCCGATTTCAGGCCGCCCAGCAGCGAGCCTTCCGCCTTCGCCACATTGGCGAGCGTCTTCGCCCCGTCCATCAGCTTGTTGACGCTCGCCGAGTGCTCGACCTTGGTGCGATCGATGCCGAAGCCTTCGGCGACCGCGCGCAACGGCGCCATCTCGATCTGCGCCTGCGCCATGTCGGCGATGGCGCGAAAGCCGAAGGAGAGATGCGCGACATGGTCCGGCCGCCGCTGCAGGCGCAGCGTCGCAGCCACCTTGACGCCCATCGCGCCATTGTCGCCGAGGAACAGGCCGGTCAGATCCGGCCCGCCTTCGCGCGTAAACGGCTTCGCGCCGCGCCGGCCGCCGGAGCCTGTCGTCACGATGGTCCCATCCGCCAGAACCACCGTGACGCCGATCACGGCGTCGGCCACAGTGCCGTTCGCCGCCGAGCCGAAGAAGGCGCTGTTCTGCGACAGAGCGCCGCCGACCGTGGCGCGCGCGCCAGACAGCGGACCCCAATAGGCGGTGCGCAGCCCCGTGCCCTCCAGCGCTTCGTTCACCTGCTTCCAGGTGCAGCCCGCTTCGACCGTGATGTAGAAGTCCGCGGCGTTGACCTCGACGATTCTCGTCAGACGCGAGGCGTCGACGACGATGGTTCCTTCACGCGCCGGCAGATAGCCCTTGGTGTAGGACATGCCGCCGCCGCGCGGCGTGATCGCACAGCCCGCTCCGGTCGCGATCTTCACGGCGCGCGCGCATGTTTCGGCATCGCGCGGCGCCACGATCGCCGCCGGCTTCAAGCCGGGCTGCCAGAAGATGTCGTTGGCGTAGTAGGCGCGGCTCGCCTCGTCGGCGAGCACGATGTCGGGCCCGAAGGCGGCGATGAGTTCGGCGACGGGATCGGCGGAGCGGGCGGCGAGCGCGGTCATGTCGGAAAACTCATGCAGCAAGGGGCGCGAAGGCGTAGCCGCCCGCGCGGCGCAGGATGCGCCCGCCATGCGGTGCGCCGAAATGCGAAGGCAGCACGATCGCCTGGCGCTCCGCCGCGTCGGCGAGCAGTTGCGCGCGCGTCGCGCGTGCGACGTCGGGCGCCTCGCAAAAGCGGCTGTTCCAGTCCGGCCGGTAGATCTGCATCGGCTGATGCAGCACGTCCGTGCAGAACACCGCGGTTTCGCCTTGCGATTCGAGCCAGAGCGCCATCAGCCCCGCGGTGTGGCCCGGCGCGACGCGCATCGTCAGGCCCGGCGCGATCGATTGTCCGTCCTCGACGAGATCGACGAGACCGGCGTCGCGGATCGGCCTGACGGAATCGGCGAGAACTTCCGTCGCCTCGGGCTGCGCGGCGAGGCCCGCGCCGCCGTCGAGCCAATGCGCCGTCTCGACTGCGCCCCACACGTAGCGGGCGCGCGGAAAGGCTGGAATCCAGCGCCCGCTTTCGAGCCTTGTGTTCCAGCCCACATGATCGATGTGCAGATGCGTGTTGACGACATGCGTGACGTCGTCCGGCGCGACGCCTGCATCCGCGAGCCGTTCGAGAAACGGCGTGTCGAGATCGACGAAGCGCTGGAACGCCGGCGCCGAACGCTTCTTGGCGTTGCCGCAGCCGGTGTCGACGAGGAGGGTCAGACCGCGCCCGCGCACCAGCCAAGCGTGCATGCTCGACATCAGCTTGCCGGACGCGGCGTCGCGGAAACCGGGCTGCGTCAGCAGCGGGTGCGCCTCGAGAATGCGCGGGTCGTAGTCTGGAAACAGGAAATCCGGCGCAAATCCCGGCGTCAGCATCTCCTCGATGCGCGCGACGGAGAAATCGCCGATCCGCAAGTCGGGCATCGCGCCTCGTTCGCTCCCTGCGTTTCCCCTGCGCCGCGTCGGGCGTGGCGTCGTCGGCGGGCATCCAAACGCAATCGCCGAATCGTGTCAATTCATAACGCGCGTGTCGTCTATTGACACAGGCGAGCGATGGCCGGAAGCTGCTCGGCGGGAGGAGCGCCGCATGCCGCCAGTCGTCAGCGCGTCGGCCGCGCGGGGCGTCGCCAGCGTGCGCGCCGTGCAGCGCGCCGCAGCGATTCTGAGATGCTTCGAGGGGCGGGGCCTGCTCGGCCTCGCCGACGTCGCGCGCGCCGCCGCGCTCGACAAGGGCACGACGCGGCGCCTGCTGCTCACCATGATGAAGGACGGGCTGATCGCCCGCGATCCGACCAGCGAGCGCTATGGTCTCGGGCCGCTGATCCGCCGCCTCGCCGCCGATGTGACGCTCGAGGTCGATCTACGCGCCATCGCCGCGCCGGTCCTCGCCGAGCTCGCCGCCGAATTGCAGATCACCGCCTTCCTCTCCGTCTATCAGAACGCACAGGCGATTTGCCTCGATCGCATTCACGACATGAAAGGCATGGAGGTGCGCTGGTGGGCTGTCGGCGGCACGCTGCCTCTCAACTGCGGCGGCGCGCCCAAGGTGCTGCTCGCCTTTCAGAGCGACGCCGAGATCGCCCGCGCCCTCGCCACGGGGCTCGAGCCGATGACGCCGCGCAGCGTGCTCGATCCGGCGCGGCTGAGAAGCCATCTGCGCCTCGTGCGTCGCCGCGGCTGGGATCTCGCCGTCGACGATGTCGTCGTCGGCCTCACCGCGCTCGCTGTGCCGGTGCTCGACGCACAGGGCGCGCTGGTCTGCGCCATCAGCATCGCCGGCCTGACGCCGCAGATGGTCAGCCGCGGCCGCCCGGTCCATCTCGATCGCCTCGCCGCCGCGGCCGGGCGCATCGCCGCGCAGCTGACATGACGCGCGGGCCGGTCGGTCTTGTCGTCGGCGCCGGCCCCGCCGGTCTGATGGCGGCGGATGAGATGGCGCGCGCCGGCCTCGCAGTGACAATCATCGACCATATGCCGAGCGTCGGTCGCAAATTCCTGATGGCTGGCCGCGGCGGCCTCAACCTGACCCACAGCGAGCCGCGCAACGCCTTTCTCACCCGCTACGGCGCCGCGGCTCCGCGCATCGCGCCGCTGCTCGAGGCCTTCTCGCCGGAAGATCTGCGCGCTTTCGCGCAGTCGCTCGGGCAGGAGACCTTCGTCGGCACCAGCGGCCGCGTCTTCCCGCGCGCGATGAAGGCCTCGCCGATGCTGCGCGCCTGGCTCGCGCGGCTGCGCGATCTCGGCGTGACCTTCCGTCTGCGCGCCCGCTTCGCCGGCTTCGCGCCGGGCGGCCTGCGCCTCGTCGACGAGCGCGGCGAAGAAGTGATCACCGCCGACGCGATCGTGCTGGCCCTCGGCGGCGCCTCCTGGCCGCGGCTCGGCGCCGATGGCGGCTGGGCGGAGAGCTTCCGCGCCGCGGGAATCGACGTCGCGCTGTTCCGCCCCGCCAATTGCGGCGTGCTGATCGACTGGTCGGCGCCGATGCGCGCCCGCGCCGGCGAACCATTGAAACGCATTGCGCTGTCGATCGTCGATCGTCGCTTTCGCGGCGACGCCGTCATCACGCGGCGCGGGCTCGAGGGCGGACCGGTTTATGCGCTCTCGCCCCTCGCCCGCGACGCGCTGGCGCGCGGCGAGCGCGTCACGCTCGACGTCGATCTGCGTCCCGATGTCGATGCGCAGCGCCTCGCCGCCGCGCTGGCGCGCGGACGCCCCGGCGACTCGCTCGCCAATGCGCTGCGCAAGGCGACCGGGCTCGCGCCGGCCGCGGTCGCGCTGCTGCGCGAAGCCGGGCCGCCGCCGCGCGAGCCGGCGGCGCTCGCCGCCGCGATCAAGCAGGTCCGCCTGCCGCTCGCCGGCGTCGCCGGGCTCGAGCGCGCCATCTCCACCGCCGGCGGCGTGCGCTTCGATGAACTCGACGACAACCTCATGCTGAAGCGTCGGCCCGGCGTCTTCATCGCCGGCGAAATGCTCGACTGGGAGGCGCCGACAGGCGGCTATCTGTTGCAGGCCTGCTTTTCATCGGGCTATGTGGCAGGGCGCGCCGCCGCGGCCCGGGCGCTCGCGCCGGAGAGGACGCCATGAAGAACAGCTACCGCATCGCGGTGATCCCCGGCGACGGCATCGGCAAGGAGGTCGTGCCCGAAGGGGTGCGCGCGCTCGAGGCCGCGGCGAAGCGCTTCGACATCGGCCTTCACTTCGACTGGTTCGACTTCGCCTCCTGTGACTATCACGACAGGCACGGCAAGATGATGCCGGACGACTGGCAGGAGCGCATCGGCAGGCACGACGCCATCTTCTTCGGCGCCGTCGGCTGGCCGGACAAGCTGCCCGATCACATCTCGCTCTGGGGCTCGCTGCTGCAGTTCCGCCGCGTCTTCGACCAGTATGTCAACCTGCGTCCCGTCAGGCTGATGCCGCACGTGCCGTGCCCGCTCGCCGGCCGCAAGGTCGGCGACATCGACTTCTGGATCGTACGCGAGAACACCGAGGGCGAATACTCCTCCGTCGGCGGTCGCATGTTCGCCGGCACGCCGCGCGAGATGGTGACGCAGCAGGCGGTGTTCACCCGCCACGGCGTCGACCGGGTGCTGCGCTACGCTTTCGATCTCGCCATGAAGCGGCCGAAGCGCCATCTCACCTCGGCGACGAAATCGAACGGCATCTCGATCTCGATGCCCTACTGGGACGAACGCGTGCGCGAGATGGCGAAGGCCTATCCGGACGTGCGCTGGGACCAGTATCACATCGACATTCTCTGCGCCCATTTCGTGCTCAATCCCGACCGGTTCGACGTCGTCGTCGCCTCGAACCTGTTCGGCGACATTCTCTCCGATCTCGGTCCGGCCTGCACCGGCACGATCGGCGTCGCGCCCTCGGGCAACATCAATCCGGAGGGCGATTTTCCCTCGCTGTTCGAGCCGGTGCACGGTTCGGCGCCGGACATTGCGGGACAGGGGATCGCCAATCCGGTCGGCCAGATCTGGTCGGGCGCGATGATGCTCGAGCATCTCGGCCATGCCGAGGCGGCGCGCGCCATCGTCGCGGCGATCGAGGGCGCGCTCGCCGACGCGCGGCTGCGCACGCGCGATCTCGGCGGCCGCGCCTCGACGATCGAGGCGGGCAGGGCGATCGCCGACCGGATTTGAGGCGATCCGGTTTCCGCTGTCATGGCCGGGCTCGTCCCGGCCGTCGGCGCCTCACAGATACTTCGCCAGCTCCTTCGCCGCGTCCTCGGCCGGGCGCGACATGTTGAAGGCGTTCACGAAGCGCCCCTTCTTGTCCATGAGATAGACGATGGCGGTATGGTCCATCGTATAGTCGCCGTCCTTGAGCGGAACCTTCTTCGCATAGACCCTGTAAGCGCGCCGCATCGCCTCGAGCGCCGTCGGATCGCCGGACAGGCCGGTGATGCGCTTGTCGAAGCTCGACAGAAAATCGGCGAGCGCCGCCGGCGTGTCGCGTTCCGGATCGACGCTGACGAACAGCGCCGAAATCTTCGCCTGCGGGCCGAGTTTCTCGAACACCGCCGAAACCTCGGCGAGCGCCGTCGGGCAGACGTCCGGGCAGCGCGTGAAGCCGAAGAAGACGAGGAACGGACGGCCCTCGAAGTCCTTTTCGGTCACCACCCTGCCGTCCGACGTCTGCAGCCGGAACGGACCGCCGATCGCCGAAGGGGCGGGTTCGCCCGGCCCTCGCCAGCCGTCGAAGACGAGCAGCGTCGCCGCCACCAGCGCCGCCAGCGCCACGAGCACCAGCGTCAGAGGCAACAGAACGGCTCTTGACGGGGTTCCCGACGCACGCGCCATCGCAAGACCTCAGAAACAGTTCAGCGTGACGTTGAGCAGATCGAAGAACAGGGTCGGGCCGAACTTCGCCCACAACAGACCGCCGGCCGCCGCCAGCAGCACGACGGCCGCCAGGGCCGCGCGGCGCAGCCGCGTCGCCTCACGTCTGTCCAGCGCCTGGGCGACTTGTCCGGTCATGGCTCCAAGTCCGATGCGAATGCGGCCATTATAGGACGAACCGCCCGCCAGCGCACCTGCGCCCGTCCGCCGCGCCCCGGCGGCCTGCCTCTCGACATGGCCTGCACGGCGGCCGATGCTGGACCGAAGCGGGGGAGGGAGCGCCGAATCGCGATGAATCGAGCCGTTTCGCGCAAGGCGCGCGCATGCTGACCATTTTGTTCGACGGCGTGGCCTACGGCATGGTGCTGTTCGTGCTCGCCTGCGGCCTGTCGGTCACGCTCGGCCTGATGAATTTCGTCAATCTGGCGCATGGGGCTTTCGCCATGGCGGGCGGCTATGTCGCCGTGACGCTGGTCAATCGCCATGACGCGCCCTTCCTCCTGACGCTGCCGCTCGCCTTTCTCGTTCCCGCCGCGATCGGCCTCGTTCTGGAGCGCACGCTCTACCGCCACCTCTATACGCGCTCGCATCTCGACCAGGTGCTGTTCTCGATCGGCCTCGTCTTCATGTCGGTCGCGGCCGTCGATTACGTCATGGGCTCGCAGCAGCAGATCATCCGCTTGCCCGGATGGCTGCAAGGGCGCATCGACATCGCCGGCGTCGGCGTCGGGCGCTACCGCGCTTTCGTCATTCTGATCTGCGCCGCTCTGGCCGTCACCCTGCAGGTCGTTCTGGCGCGCACCCGCTTCGGCGCGCAGCTGCGCGCCGCCGTCGACGATGCGCGCGTCGCGCGCGGGCTCGGCGTCGAGGTGTCGCGCATCTTCGCCCTGACCTTCGCCGTCGGCTCGGGCCTCGCCGGCCTTGGCGGCGCGCTCGGCGCCGAGATCCTCGGCCTCGATCCGCATTTCCCGCTGAAGTTCATGATCTACTTCCTGATTGTCGTCACGGTCGGCGGCGTGTCGAGCATCACCGGCCCCTTTCTCGCCGCGCTGCTCCTCGGAATCGCCGACGTCGCCGGCAAATATTACGTGCCCGGCGCCGGCGGCTTCGTCATCTACACCGTGATGATCGCGCTGCTCATCCTGCGCCCGCACGGTCTGTTCGCGAGGGCGCGATGAGCCCTGACGTCGAGGCGGTCGCCGGCGCGCGCCGCTGGCTCGCGGGCCGGGCGCGCTGGCGCTGGTGGGAGATCGCCTTCTGGCTGGCGGCGGCGGCGAGCTTCGTGCTGCTGCCCTCGCGCCATCTCATCCTGGCGGAGATCGCCATTCTCGGCCTGTTCGCGCTGTCGCTCGATCTGCTGCTCGGCTATGTCGGCATCGTCTCGCTCGGCCATGCGGCGTTTTTCGGCGTCGGCGCCTATGCGGCCGGCCTGATGGCCAAACATGTCGGCGGCGAACCGCTGCTCGGCTTCGCCGTCGCGGTTTTCGCGGCCGCAACCGTTGGTCTTGCGACGAGCTTCCTTGTCCTGCGCGGCGCAGATCTGACGCGCCTGATGGTCACGCTCGGCGTCGCCATGCTGCTCGGCGAGGCGGCCAATCAATGGTCCTCTCTGACAGGCGGGGCCGACGGTCTGCAGGGCATGACCGTCGCCCCCTTGCTGGGCCTGTTCGAGTTCGATCTGTTCGGCCGCACCGCCTATGGCTACGCGCTCGTCGTTCTGTTCCTGTGCTTCCTGATCGCCCGGCGCATCGTCAATTCGCCCTACGGCCTGTCCTTGCGGGCGATCCGCGACAATCCGCTGCGCGCCGCCGCGCTCGGCATCGCCGTCGACCGTCGCATCGTCGGCGTCTACACCCTCGCCGCAGCGATGGCGGGCGCCGCCGGCGCGCTGCTGGCGCAGACCACGGCCTTCGTCTCGCTCGACGTGTTCGATTTCAACCGCTCGGCCGATGTTCTGCTGGTGCTCGTGATCGGCGGCGCCGGCTATCTCTATGGCGGCCTCATCGGCGCGGTGTTCTTCAAGATCGCCGCCGACCTGTTGTCGGCGCAGACCCCGCAATACTGGCACTTCTGGATCGGCCTCATCCTCGTGGTTCTCGTTCTGGCGGGTCGCGACAGGCTTGGCGAGCGCCTCTCCGCGCTGGCGCGCCGCGCCCGCCTCACAGGCGGCGCGCCATGACGGATGCGCTCGCCACCATCGGCCTCGTCCGACGCTTCGGCGGCCTCGTCGCGACCAACGATGTCACCTTCGCGCTGGCGCGCGGCGCGCGGCATGCGCTGATCGGACCGAACGGCGCGGGCAAGACGACCTTCGTCAACCTGCTGACCGGCGTGCTGGCGCCGACGGCGGGCCGCATCCTGCTCGCCGGCGAGGATGTGACGGGCCTGCCGCAGGATGCGCGCGTGCGCCGCGGCCTGTCGCGCACCTTTCAGATCAACCAGCTCTTTCCCGATCTGACGCCGCTCGAAACCATCGGCCTCGCCGTTTCCGAGCGCCTCGGCCACGGCGGCGACGTCTGGCGCGTCGTCGGCACGCGCGATGCGGTGCTCGAGGAGATCGTCTCGATCGCCAGCCGCTTCGGCCTCATCGACGCGCTGGAGACGCGCGTCGGTGGTCTGCCCTACGGTAAACAGCGCCAGCTGGAGATCGCCGTCGCCTTCGCCACGCGGCCGCGCGTGCTGCTGCTCGACGAACCTGCCGCCGGCGTTCCTGAACGCGAGCGCCGCGCGCTGATCGAGACCATCGCCGCGCTGCCGCGCGACGTTTCGGTGCTGCTGATCGAACACGACATGGACATCGTCTTTTCGTTCGCCGAGCGCATCTCCGTGCTGGTCGACGGCGCGCTGTTCGCCGAAGGCGCGCCGGACGAGATCGCCCGCGACGCGCGCGTCAAGGCGGTCTATCTGGGCGGCGCGACGCATGGCTGAGCTTCTCGCCATCGACGATCTCGTCGCCGGCTATGGCGAGGCGATCGTGCTGCGCGGCGTTTCGTTGCGGCTCGAAGAGGGCCGCTCGCTGGCGCTGCTCGGCCGCAACGGCGTCGGCAAGACGACTCTGGTCAACACCATCGTCGGCGTCACGCGCCGCATGGCCGGCGCGATCCGTCTCGCCGGCCGCGACGTCACCGCGCTCGCCCCCGAAAAACGCGCCCGCGCCGGCGTCGGCGGGACGCCGCAGGAGCGCAACATCTTCCGCTCCCTCACGGTCGAGGAGAACATGACGGCGGTGGCCCGTCCCGGACCCTGGGACCTCGCCCGCGTCTACGCGATGTTTCCGCGTCTCAGAGAACGGCGCGGCAATCTCGGCGGCCAGCTCTCCGGCGGCGAACAGCAGATGCTGGCGATCGCCCGCGCGCTCGTCACCAATCCGCGCCTGCTCTTGCTCGACGAGCCGACAGAAGGGCTCGCGCCGATCATCGTCGAGGAATTGCTCGATGCGCTCGGCCGCATCATTCGCGACGAGGGCCTGTCCGCCATCGTCGTCGAGCAGCATGCCGACAAGATTCTCGGCGTCACCGACGACGCGGTGATTCTGGAGCGCGGCGCTGTCGCGCACGCCGCGCCGAGCGCGGCGCTACGCGCCGACGCCGCCGCGCTCGAACGCTATCTCGGCGTCGCGCCGCGTTGACGCGATGGCCTCACGCGCCGCCGACGAGCCTGCGCCGCCAGGCGATCAGCCCCGCCGTCGAGGCGTCGAGCGCATCCGTTTTCGCCGCCGGATCGGCGACGATCGGCGCGAGCCGCGTCGCCAGCTCCTTGCCGAGTTCGACGCCCCATTGATCGAAGGCGTTGATGTCCCAGATCGCCGCCTGCGCGAACACCTTGTGTTCGTAGAGGGCGACCAGCCGGCCGAGCATGCGCGGGTCGAGACGCCGGTAGAACAGCGTGCTCGACGGCCGGTTTCCGGCAAACGTCTTGTGCGGCGCGAGTCGTTCGACCTCCGCCTCGGGCAGGCCCTGCGCGCTGAGGCCCTCGGCCGCCTCGTCGCGCGTGCGCCCGCGCATCAGCGCCTCGCCCTGCGCCAGACAATTGGCGACGAGCAGATCGTGATGGGCTTTGTCGGCCGCGATTGGCTCGGCCGCGACGAGGAAATCGACCGGGACGATCTCGGTCCCCTGATGCAGCAGCTGGAAAAAAGCATGCTGGCCGTTGGTGCCCGGCTCGCCCCAGACGATCGGCGCGGTCGCGATCGTCGCCGCGGCGCCTGCATGCGTGACCGACTTGCCGTTCGACTCCATGTCGAGCTGCTGCAGATAGGCCGGAAAACGCGCCAGTCTCTGATCGTAGGGGATCACCGCCTGCGTCGCGCGGCCCCAGACGTTGCGATGCCAGACTCCGATCAGCGCCATCAGCATCGGGATGTTGTCGATCGCCGGCGCGGTCGCGAAGTGGCGGTCGACCTCGTGTCCGCCCGCCAGGAACGCCTCGAACGCCGCCGGCCCGATGGCGATCATCAGCGGCAGGCCGATCGACGACCACATCGAGTAACGCCCGCCGACCCAGTCCCAGAAGCCGAACACCCGGTCAGGCCGCACGCCGAAGGCGGCTGAGGCCGGCAGGTTGGTCGACACGGCGGCAAAATGCGCCGGCGCCGCCGCCTCGCCGAGCGCTGCGACGATCCACGCCCGCGCCGAGCGCGCATTGGTCATCGTCTCGAGCGTCGTGAAGGTCTTCGACGAGACGATGAACAGCGTCTCGCCCGGATCGAGACCGTTCAGCGCGTCGGCGAGATCGGCGCCGTCGACATTCGAGACGAAGCGGCTGACGAGTCCCGACGTCGCGAAGGGCGACAGCGCCCGGACCGCCATCGCCGGTCCGAGATCGGAGCCGCCGATGCCGATGTTGACGACGGCGCGGATCGGCTTGCCGCTCGCCCCGCGCGCGCGGCCGCTGCGCAGCTCGTCGGCGAAGCCGGCGCATCTGGCGCGTTCCGCTTCGATCGCCGCGCGCATGTCGGCGCCGCCGATCATGATCGGGCGCCGCGACAGGTCGCGCAGCGCCATGTGCATCGCCGGTCGCCCTTCCGTGGTGTTCACGGTCTCGCCGGCGAGGAAGCGGTCGCGCTTGTCCTCGAGCCGGGCGGCGCGCGCCAGCGCGATCAGATGCGCCATCGTCACGTCGGTGACCGGCTGCTTCGAATAGTCGAACAGCAGATCGTCGAGCCGCGCCGTGAGGCGCGGAAAGCGCTGCGGATCGTCGGCGAAGAGATCGCGCATCGACCGATGCGCGATCTCGTGGCGATGCGCCTCGAGCGCGGCGAGGGCTTCCCGGAAGGCGAGCGTCATCTGATTTGCGTCTCCGCGCGCGTGGCCGCATGCCGCCGTGTTGCGTCATGCCGCGCCCTGCGCGACCATCTTGGCAGAGCCTGAAGGAAGGATGAAGCATGACCGACTCCGACGCCGAAGGCCATGTCGATCCCGATCGCGCGCGCTACGCCCTGTTCAAGGCGCTGCCGCGCGACAGGCCGATCCACATGCTCAATCTGATCCGGCTGCGCGAGCGCGCCGCCTATCCGGACGGGCGCGAGTCGAGCGGCCTCGAGGCCTATCGCGCCTATGGCCGCGAGAGCGGCCCGGTCTTCCGCCGTCTCGGCGGCCGGCAGGTCTGGCTCGGGCGCCCCGAACTGACGTTGATCGGCCCGGCCACGGAACGCTGGGACATCGCCTTCATCGCCGAATATCCCTCGGGCGAGGCCTTCGCGCAGATGCTGCGCGACCCCGTCTATCGCGAAGCGGTGCGCCATCGCCAGGCGGCGGTCGCCGATTCCCGGCTGATCCGCATGCAGCCGGGCCGGCCCGGCGCCGGCTTCGGCGAGGAAGACTGACCCTTTCGCCCGCCGCGCCGCCCGGCTAAAGCGTGCGGCCATGGCCGCTCCGCCCCTTCTCGCCCTGCAGGGCGTCGTCCTCGCCCTCGGCGCCACGCCGATTCTCGAGGGCGCAGACCTCGTCGTCGGCTCCGGCGATCGCATCTGCCTCGTCGGCCGCAACGGCTCGGGCAAGTCGACGCTGCTGCGCATCGCCGCCGGCGAACTCGCCTTCGACGCCGGCTCGCGCTTCGTGCAGCCTGACGCCGTCATCCGCTACCTGCATCAGGAGCCGGATTTTTCCGGCTACGCCACGACGCTCGCCTTCGCCGAACAGGGCCTGAAGCCGACCGACGATCCCTCTCGCGCCCGCTACCTGCTCGAGCAGCTCGGGCTGACCGGCGATGAGTCGCCGCAGCGCCTGTCCGGCGGCGAGGCCCGCCGCGCCGCGCTTGCCCGCGCGCTCGCCGGCGATCCCGACATCCTGCTGCTCGACGAACCGACCAATCATCTCGATCTGCCGGCCATCGAATGGCTGGAGAACGAGATCGCCGGCCTCAGCGCAGCGATCGTCCTCGTCAGCCACGACCGGCGCTTTCTCGAGCGCCTGTCGCGCGCCACGGTCTGGCTCGATCGCGGCCGCACGCGGCGGCTCGATCGCGGCTTCTCCGGCTTCGAGGCCTGGCGCGATCAGGTCCTCGCCGAGGAGGAGCGCGATCGCCACAAGCTCGACCGCAAGATCGTCGCCGAGGAGCACTGGCTGCGCTACGGCGTCACCGCCCGCCGCAAGCGAAATCAGGGCCGGCTGGCGCGCCTGCAGGAGCTGCGGCGCGAGCGCCGCGAGGCGCGCCGCGCCCAGGGCGACGTCAGGCTCGTCGCCGCCGAGGCGGCGCAGTCCGGCGCGATCGTCATCGAGGCGAAGGGCCTTTGCAAACGCTTCGACGACCGCCCCATCGTCCGCGATGTCTCGATCCGCATTCAGCGTGGCGACCGCGTCGGCCTCGTCGGCGCCAATGGCGCCGGCAAGACGACGCTGTTGAAGCTGCTGACCGGCGCGCTGGCGCCGGACGAAGGCTCGGCGCGGCTCGGCGCCGGCGTCGAGATGGCCAGCCTCGATCAGGGCCGCGCCGCGCTCGATCCGGCCTGGACGCTGCAGGACGCGTTGACCGGCGGCTCTGGCGACAAGGTGACGATCAACGGCCAGACGAAACATGTCGTCGGCTACATGAAGGATTTTCTGTTCGCCCCCGAACAGGCGCGCACGCCGATCGGCCGCCTGTCGGGCGGCGAACGCGGCCGTCTGGCGCTCGCCCGCGCCCTGTCGCTGCCATCAAACCTGCTGGTGCTCGACGAGCCGACCAACGATCTCGATCTCGAGACGCTCGAACTGTTGCAGGAGATGGTGGCCGACTATCCCGGCGCCGTTCTGGTCGTCAGCCATGACCGCGATTTTCTCGATCGCGTCGCCACCTCCGTGGTCGTCGCCGAGGGGGCGGGGCGCTGGATCGAATATGCCGGCGGCTATTCCGACATGGTCGTCCAGCGCGGCGCCGGCGTCGGCGGCGCGCCCGCGCCGGCTCCTGACAAGCCACGCGCCGTCCGCCCGCCCGAGCCGACGACGCCGGCGAAAGAGCAGCGCAAGCTCTCCTTCAAGCAGAAGCATGCGCTGGAAACCCTGCCGGCGCGCATGGAGACGCTGCGCGCCGAGGCTCGCCGCATCGAGGCCGCGCTCGCCGACGCCGATCTCTACGCGCGCGATCGCGCCCGCTTCGACAGGCTGACGGCCGCCGCGGCCGAGACCGCGGCGAGCCTCGCCGCCGCCGAAGACCAATGGCTGGAGCTCGAAATGCTGCGCGAGCAGCTCGAGGGTTAGCGGACGCGCCCGCCGCTGTCATTCCCGGCGCCCGCGCAACGGGGGCGCGGCATCCCAGGCGCCGGGCGTGGAGCTCGATGCCGGAGACCGGGTCCCGGCTCTCCGCTCCGCTCCGGCCGGGATGACCAGGGGGCAAGGAGCCCGACCCTCGCCTTCATCTCTGCATTTGCGCCGGCAGCCAGGTCGCAAGCTCGGGAAAGGCGATCATCACGAACACCATCGCCACCATGATCAGGAACATCGGAAAGGCGCACCGGGCGATGTAGCCGATCTCGCGCCCGGTCATGCCCTGCAGCACGAACAGGTTGAAGCCGATCGGCGGGGTGATCTGCGCCATCTCGACGACCAGCACGATGAAGATGCCGAACCAGATGATGTCGATGCCGGCCTGCCGGATCATCGGCTCGACCGCCGCCATGGTCAGCACCACGGCCGAGATGCCGTCGAGGAAGCAGCCGAGGATGATGTAGAAGACGAGCAGCGCCATCAGAAGTTCGAAGCGCGAAAGGCCCATCGCGCCGATCCAGTCGGCGAGGGCGCGCGGAATGCCGGTGAAACCCATGGCGATCGACAGGAAGGCCGCGCCCGACAGGATCAGCACGATCATCGCGCTGATGCGCGTCGCCCCGAGCAGGCTCTCGACGAAGCTCGACCAGTTCAATGAACGCTGCGCCGCGGCGAGGGCGAGTGAACCGATGACGCCGAAGGCGGCGGCCTCGGTGGCGGTCGCAATCCCCAGATACATCGAGCCGATCACCAGCACGATGAGCAGGATCACCGGGATGAGATAGCGCGACTGCGCAAGCTTCTCGGCAAAGCTCAGCGGCGGTTCCGGCGCCGGCCTGAAATCCGGCGCCATCTTCGAGATCAGCATCACATAGGTCATGAAAAAGGCCGACAGCACGAGGCCCGGAAACACGCCGGCGATGAACAGCGAGGTGATCGATTCGTTGATGGCGACGCCGTAGACGATCAGCGTCAGCGACGGCGGAATCATCAGGCCGAGCGTCGCCGCGCCGGCGATGGTGCCGATCACGTAGCGCTCCGGATAGCCGCGTCGCATCAGCTCGGGCATGGTCATCTTGCCGACCGTCGTCAGCGTCGCCGCCGAGGAGCCGGAGACCGCGGCGAACACGGTGCAGCCCGCGACATTGGTGTGCAGCAGGCCGCCGGGCAGGCGGGCGAGCCAGGGCGCAAGGCCGCGGAACATGTCCTCCGAAATGCGCGTGCGATAGAGAATCTCGCCCATCCAGATGAACAGCGGCAACGCGGTCAGCGACCATGAGGAGGCCGAGCGCCAGATCTGCGTCATCATCGCATCGCCCGGCGGGCGCGTCGTGAACAGCTCCATGCCGACGAAGGCGACGCCGATCAGGGCGAGGCCGATCCACACGCCGGTGCCGAGCAGCAGGAACAGGACGAAGATGAAGATCGCGATCGGATAGAGCTGCTCCATCGCTCACTCCAGCGGCGTGCCGACCAGGACGCGGATGTTGTCGCGCCGCGTCGCCAGGATCGTCAACAGATTGTCGATGAAGCAGATCGCGAACAGGACCGCGCCGAAGGCGAACGGCGCCTGCGGAATCCACAGCGGCGTCTCGTCCTGGCCCTGGCTGACGTCGCCGAGCTTCCACGACCACCAGACGAGCTTGACGGCGTAGAAGGCGACATAGCTCGACGCGGCGGTTCCGATGGCGAAGCACCAGATCTCGCCGATCCAGCGCCAGCGTCCGAGCGCGTTGAGCATCAGCCCGACGCGGATATGCGCGCCCCCGTTCAGCGCATGCGCGAAGGCGAGGAAGGAGGACGAGGCCATCAGATAGCCGGCATATTCCGACGAGCCGGGAAACGGCGCGCCGGTCCAGCGCGCCGCCATCTGCAGCACGATGACGAGGAGCAGCGCGACCATGCAGGCGGCCGCGACGTAGCCCGCGACGAGATAGGCCGCATCGAGCGGGCGGCGCAGGAAGGCCATGGATCCCCCGGAAAGAAAACCCGGCGATGCGTCGGAGCGCCGACGCGTCGCCGGGCGGTTCAGACGGCGGCGCGACGGCCGCCTTGACTCAATTCGCGTTGAAGGCGTCGACGATCGCCTTGCCGTCGGCGCCGGCGTTCTTCAGCCATTCCTCTGTCATGGTCTGGCCGATCTTGGCGAGCTCGGCCTTCAGCGCATCGCTCGGCGGCTGCACCTTCATGCCGTTGTCGGCGAGCGTCTTCAGATAGCCGGCGGTGAGTTCGGCAGACTTCTTCGTCCCCGATTCAGCCGCCTTGTCGCCACAGCCCTTGATGGCGGACTGCGTCGCCGCGTCCAGTTTGCCCCACGCGTCCTTGTTGGCGAAGACGACGTTGCGCGGCAGCCAGGCCTGCGTGTCGTAGAAATGCGTCAGCTGCTGCCAGACCTTCGAATCGACGCCGGTGGAGCCGGAGGAGATGAAGCTCTCGGCGACGCCGGTGGCGAGGGCCTGCGACAGCTCGGCCGCCTCGATCTGCACCGGCGCCATGCCGGTCAGCGCGGCGAGGCGGGCCGTCGCGGCGTTGTAGGCGCGGAACTTGATGCCCTTCATGTCGGCGACGCTGGCGATCGGCTTCTTGAAATAGAGCCCCTGCGGCGGCCACGGCACGGCGTAGACATAGACGAGGTTCTGCTTGTCGAGCACGGCCTCGAGCTTGCCCCGCGCCGCCTTCCAGAGCCTGTCGGAATCGGCGAAGGACGTGGCGAGGAAGGGCACCGAATCGATGCCGTAGAGCGGATTTTCGTTGGCGTGCGCCGAAATCAGCCGTTCGCCGATCGGCGCCTGGCCGGTCTGCACGGCGCGCTTGATGTCGTTGCCGTTGAACAGCGAGCCGCCGGGATGCAGCGCGATGTCGATCTTGCCGCCGGTCGCTGACTTCACGCAGGCGGCGAAGTCCTTGGCGTTCTCGGAGTGGAAATTGGTCGCGGGATAGGCCATCGGCATATCCCACTTCTGCGCCAGCGCGCTCGTTGCCGACGCCGACAGCGCCAGCGCGCCGATGAAAGCCGCGCATGTCGCGGCGCCCGGGAAACGCATCTGTATCATCCTCCCCTGCCTTGTTCCGGCGATGCCGCGATTGAAGCGCGGCGGCCGTCTTCGCGCAAGCGCGGATCGGGCGCGGGCGGCGCGCTGGCGTCCTGCGCCGGCCGCGCTATGCTCGCCGGCGTCGCGCCGGGCGCGGCTGATGCGGGGCAGGCGGGATGAAGGTTTCGGGCGGCAAGCCGATCTATGGCGCAACGGTCGGGATCCTGATGCTCGAGGCGCGCTTCCCGCGCATCCCGGGCGACATGGGCCATGCCGCGACATGGCCGTTCCCGGTGCATTACAAGATCGTCCGCTCGGCCTCGCCCGACCGCGTCGTGCGGCAGGGCGCGTCTGGGCTCCTCGACACGTTCATCGCCGCCGCGCAGGAGCTGGCGGCCGACGGCGTCGACGGGATCACCACCAATTGCGGCTTTCTCGCGCTGTTCCAGAAGGAGCTGGCGTCCGCCGTGCCCGTGCCGGTGGCGACCTCTTCGCTGATGCAGGTGGCGGCGGTGAACAGCCTGCTCGCGCCGGGCAGGCGGGCGGGCGTGTTGACCATCTCGCTGTCCGCGCTCACGGCGAAGCATCTGGAGTGCGCCGGCGTTCCCGCCGGCACGCCGCTCGGCACGACCGAGGGCGGCCGCGAATTCACCCGCGCCATCCTCGGCGACGAGCCCGAACTCGACGTCGAGGCGGCGCGGCGCGACAATGTCGAGGCGGCGCTGGCCATGCAGGCGGCCCATCCCGAACTCGGCGCCATCGTGCTGGAATGCACCAACATGACGCCCTACGCCGCCGACATCCGCGCCGCGACGGGCCTGCCGACGTTCTCGATCGAGAGCTTCGTGACCTGGTTCCAGTCCGGCCTCGCGCCGCGCCGGCATCCGCCGCCCGTCGGCTATCCGTTCCGGTCGGGCTGAATTCGGCGCGCTTGTCCGCGTCGCACGCTGGTGTTAAATCGTGTCAAGACAACAGGTTGTGGCCTGCGAGCGAGCGGCCGGGGTGCGCGGAGGCGACGACAGATGGCGAAACAGGCGCGCCTCGAACTTCACCCTGACCGTCTGTTTCCCGCCGATCCGACCTCGCGCGCCATCGCCCGGCGCCTGTTCGCCGAGGTCGAGCGCCTGCCGATTGTCTCGCCGCACGGGCATACCGATCCGCGCTGGTTCGCCGCGAACGAGGCCTTTCCGGATCCCGCCACGCTGTTCGTCATCCCGGACCACTACATTTTCCGGATGCTCTACAGCCAGGGCGTGCCGCTCGAGTCGCTCGGCGTGGCGCGCCGCGACGGCGGTCCCGTCGAGCGCGATCCGCGCGCCATCTGGCGGCTCTTCGCTACGCATTATCATCTGTTCCGCGGCGCGCCGACGCGCGCCTGGCTCGACCACTCCTTCGCCACGCTGTTCGATCTCGACGTGCGGCTCGGGCCGGAGACGGCGGACCTCTATTTCGACCGTATCGCCGAGCGCCTCGCCCGGCCCGACTATCGGCCGCGCGCGCTGTTCGAGCGTTTCGGCATCGAGGTCATCGCCACCACCGAGAGCCCGCTCGATCCGCTCGCCGCCCACCGCGCCATTCGCGACAGCGGCTGGAGCGGACGCGTCGTCACCGCCTATCGGCCCGATCCCGTCGTCGACCCCGAATTCGAGGGCTTCGCCGCCAATGTCGCGCGCCTCGGCGAGATCGCGGGCTGCGACACGGCGCGGTGGGACGGCTATCTCGATGCCCATCGCGTCCGCCGCGCCTTTTTCAAGAGCTTCGGCGCGACTTCGAGCGATCACGGCCACGCCACCGCGCGCACCGCCGACCTGTCGCGCGCCGACTGCGAGCGGCTGTTCGCCAAAGCCCTTTCCGGCGCCTGCAGCGCCGAGGAGGCCGATCTGTTCCGCGGCCAGATGCTCACCGAAATGGCGGCGATGAGCCTCGACGACGGGCTGGTGATGCAGATCCATCCCGGCTCGTTCCGCAACCACAATCCCTCGCTCTTCGCCCGCTTCGGCCGCGACATGGGCGCCGACATGCCGACGCGAACCGACTATGTGCGCGCCTTGAAGCCGTTGCTCGACCGCTTCGGCAACGAGCGCGATCTGACGATCATCCTCTTCACCCTGGACGAAACCACATATGCGCGCGAGCTGGCGCCGCTCGCCGGGCACTATCCCGCCCTGCGGCTCGGGCCGGCGTGGTGGTTCTTCGACTCCGCGCATGGCATGCGCCGCTTCCGCGAACTGACGACCGAGACGGCCGGTTTCTACAACACCGTCGGCTTCAACGACGACACGCGCGCCTTCTGCTCGATCCCGGCCCGCCACGACGTGGCGCGGCGCGTCGATTGCGCCTATCTCGCCGAACTCGTCGCGACGCATCGGCTCGACGAGGACGAGGCGGCCGAGCTCGCCGTCGATCTCGCCTATCGCCTCGCCAAGCGCGCCTACAAGCTGTGAGCGGCCGCCGCCGGAGACCAACTGCATGACCGCCGCCACGCGCCTGTCGAACGCCGCCCTGTCGCGCCTGCCCTCAGCGGTGGCGCGGCCGCGCTACGATCGCGCGGCGCTTCGCACGGGCATTGTGCATCTCGGTCTCGGCGCCTTTCACCGCGCCCATCAGGCCGTCTACACGGAGGCCGCGATCGCCGCCGGCGATCCGCGTTGGGGTATTTTGGGGGCCAGCCTGCGCGCCGCCGACACGCGCGACGCGCTCGCCCCGCAGGATGGGCTCTACACGGTCTGCGTGCGTGACGCCGGCGGCGAGCGCTGCGCCGTCATCGGCGCGCTGCGCGGCGTCGTCGTCGCGCCCGAGGACCCGCAGGCGCTCGTCGCGGCGATGGCCGCGCCCGATGTGCGCATCGTCTCGCTCACCGTCACCGAGAAGGGCTACTGCCACGATCCCGCCCGCGGCGAATTGCGGGCGGATCATCCCGACATCGTCCATGATCTCGCCCATCCGGATCGGCCGCGCTCGGCGCCGGGCTTCATCGTCGCCGCGCTGGCGCGCCGGCGCGCGGCGGGCCTGCCGCCCTTCACGGTGCTGACCTGCGACAACCTGCCGGCCAATGGCGAGACGGCGCGTCGCGTCGTCGCCGCCTTCGCGCGCCTGCGCGACGCCGATCTCGGCCGCTACGTCGAAGGCGAGGTCGCCTTTCCCTCCACCATGGTCGATCGCATCGTGCCGGCGACGACCGACGAGGACCGCGCCAAGATCGCCGCCGCGCTCGGCGTCGCCGACGCCTGGCCGGTGATGACCGAGCCGTTCACCCAATGGGTCGTGGAGGATCGTTTCCCGCATGGCCGGCCCGACTGGCGCGGCGTCGAGTTCACGCAGAACGTCGCGCCCTACGAGGCGATGAAGCTGCGTCTGCTGAACGGCGCGCATTCCTCGATCGCCTATCTCGGATGCCTCGCCGGCTGGCAAACCGTCTCGTCGGCGATGGCCGATCCAGACCTCGCCCGCTTCGTCCGCGCCCTGATGGACGAGGAGGTGACGCCGACGCTGACGGCGCCGCCAGGCTTCGACGTCGAAGGCTACAAGCGCGCGCTGATCGACCGCTTCCGCAACCCGGCGCTGAAGCACCGCACGGCGCAGATCGCCATGGACGGCACGCAGAAGCTGCCGCAGCGCCTGCTCGGGCCGATCCGCGACCGGCTGGCGCAGGGCGCGCCGATCGCCTGCCTCGCCCTCGGCGTCGCCGCCTGGATGCGCTACGCCGCCGGCGTCGGCGAGAATGGCGAGCGCTTCGAGGTCAAGGATCCGCTGGCCGCCGAGCTGGCGCGGCGCGGCGCGGCGGCCGCCGGCGGTCCGGCGGCGCTGACTGCGAGCTTCCTCGAGATGACCTCGGTGTTCGGCGAGGAACTGCCGCGCGACGGCCGCTTCCGCGCCGCGGTGGACGCCGCCCTGGCGGCGCTGACGCAGCGCGGCGCCCGGGCGACGCTCGCGGCGATGTGACGGGCGCGAGCCGGCCGGCGCGTCGGGTGCTTTCGCGCACACCCCGCGCCGGGAATCGCGCTAGACTGGCGCCGCGCGTCCATGGCGGGCGCGGCGCATCAGGGGGCGCGCATGTCCTGGATTCTGCTCGGCATCGTCGTCGTCGTCGTGGTCTGGCTGATCATGACCTACAACACGCTCGTGTCGCTGCGACAGCGCGGGCGTCAGGCCTTTTCGGACATCGACGTGCAGCTCAAGCAGCGCCACGATCTGGTGCCCAATCTCGTCGAGACCGTCAAAGGTTACGCCGCCCATGAGCGCGGCACGCTCGACGCCGTCATCGCCGCCCGCAACGCCGCGATCACCGCGCAGTCGCGCGGGCCTGCCGATCAGGCCGTGGCGGAGGCCGCGCTCGGCGCCTCGCTCGGCAAGCTCTTCGCCCTCGCCGAGGCCTATCCCGACCTGAAGGCGAACACGAATTTCGTCGAGCTGCAGGGCCAGCTCGCCGATCTCGAGGACAAGATCGCCGCCGCGCGCCGCTTCTTCAACAATTCGGTGGCCGAATACAACGCCTCGCGCGAGAGCATTCCCGCCGCCTTCTTCGCCGCCTCGATGGGCTTCCATCCGATGGAGTTCTTCAATCTCGAGGAGGGCGAGAAGAAGCTGGTGACGCAGACGCCGCAAGTGAAGTTCTGACGCGCCGCCGCTGAGCGCCGGGAGGGGCCGCCATGGTGCGCGCATACGGCCTGCACACGCACATCAGGGCGAACCGGCTGAAGTCGCTCGTCCTGCTGGCGGGCTTCGTCGCGCTCATCTGCATGCTCACCTATTCCTTCACGCTGCTCTACGAGACGCGGCGCGGCGGAACGGTGGGCTGGATGATGAGCCGCGCCTGGCGCGACATGCAGTGGGCGCTGCCCTGGGCCGCGGCGGCCACGCTCGCCTGGTTCGCCGTCGCCTGGGCCTTTCACCAGCGCATGATCGCCACCGTGACCGGCGCCGTCGACGTGACGCGCGAGAGCGCGCCGAAGCTCTATCGCGCGCTCGAAAATCTCTGCATCTCGCGCGGCATCCCGACGCCGCGGCTGATGGTGATCGAGGACGACGCGCTCAACGCCTTCGCCTCGGGCATGGATCAGGACGATGCGACGATCACCGTCACCCGAGGTCTGATCGACGCGCTGGAAGAGAACGAGATGGAGGCCGTGCTCGCCCACGAACTGACGCATCTGCGCAACAAGGACACGCAGCTGCTCATCGTGGCGATCATCTTCACCGGCATTTTCAGTTTCATCGGCGATCTCGTCTTCCGCAACCTCGATTTTCCGCTCGGCCGGCTGCCGCGCTCGGGGCGTGACTCGGAGAACAAGGGCGCGGTCTTCATCGTCGTGCTCATCGCGCTGGCGCTGATCGCCCTGTCCTGGGGTCTCGCCATGCTGACGCGCCTCGCCCTGTCGCGCCGTCGCGAATTCATGGCCGACGCCGGCGCCGTCGAACTGACCAAGAACCCCGACGCGATGATCTCGGCGCTGCGCAAGATCGAGCAGCGCGCCACCATCGAGAACATGTCGTCGCAGATGTCGGCCTTCTTCATCGAGAGCCCGCTGAAGCAGAAGACCAACGATCTGATGGCGACCCATCCCTCGATCGACGCGCGGGTCGAGGCGCTCGTCGCTTACGCCGGGGGACGCGACGATCCGCTCGCCGCCGAGGAGATCGCCCGTTTGGAACGTCAGGTGGAGGAGGCTGACCGGCGCGGCGACGCCACGTCCGAGGCCGCTCCGGTCGCGACGTCCGGTTTCGCGCCGGCCGGGCAGACGCCGAGCGCGCGCAGAAAACCCAATCGCGGCGGCGCGCTCGGCGCGCCGCCGTCGTGAGGTTCAGGCCGGCATCGCCGTCTCGACGAGCTTGGCCCAGTAGGACACGCCATAGGGAATCGCCGCGTCGTTGAAGTCGTAGCGCGGATGGTGCAGCCCGGCCGTGTCGCCATTGCCCATGAAGATGAAGGCGCCGGGCCGGGCGAGCAGCATGTAGGAGAAATCCTCTCCGCCCATGGTCGGCGCCAGCGCCGCGTCGACATTCGGCCCGCCGACCACCTGGCCGGCGACCCGCACGGCGAAATCGGTCTGCGGCGCATGGTTCTCCGTCACCGGATAGCCGCGCGCATAGGAGATCGTCGCCTTGACGCCCATCGCCTGGGCGACGCCTTCGACGACCGACTTCAGCCGCGCTTCGGCCAGATCGCGCGAGGCCGCGCGCAGCGTGCGCACCGTGCCGGAGAGCTTCGCCCGCTCCGGGATGATGTTGTAGGTCGTGCCCGCCTCGACGCGGGTGATCGACACCACGATGCTGTCGAGCGGATCGGCGCTGCGCGAGACGATGCTCTGCGCCGCGGTGATGATCTGCGCCGCCGCCACGATCGGGTCGCGGCATTCGTGCGGCTTGGCGGCATGGCCGCCCAGCCCCTCGATCTCGATGTCGTAGCGGTCGGCCGCCGCCATGATCGGGCCGGGCCGGATCGCGAACTGTCCGATAGGCAGCCCCGGCATGTTGTGCAGACCATAGATCTCCTGCACGCCGAAGCGCTCCATCAGCCCGTCGTCGACCATCGCCTTGCCGCCGGCGCCGCCCTCTTCGGCAGGCTGGAAGACGACGACGACCGTGCCGTCGAAATTGCGGGTTTCGGTCAGATAGCGCGCCGCCCCGAGCAGCATGGCGGTGTGGCCGTCATGGCCGCAGGCGTGCATGACGCCGGCGTTGGTCGAGGCGTGGCCGACGCCGGTCTCCTCGGCGATCGGCAGCGCGTCCATGTCGGCGCGCAGCCCGATGATCCGGCCCGACCCCTGCTTGCGGCCGCGGATGACGCCGACGACGCCGGTCCGGCCGACGCCGGTCGCCACCTCGTCGCAGCCGAAGGCCCGCAGCTTGTCGGCGACGATCCCGGCGGTCCGATGCACCTCGTAGAGCAGCTCGGGATGGGCGTGCAGGTCGCGCCGCCATTCGGCGGTTTCGGCGGACAGTTCGGCGACGCGATTGTTGATGGGCATCAGGTCCTCGTCTGCAGGGCCCGCTCCGGGCCGGGGACCGCAGCAAACAGGAACGGCCTGCGCCCCGTCAATCGTGACGGCCCGCCACAAAGCGCTGGACCGGGCGCGCAGCCCTGCACTAGGCTCGACCCATGACCGGCCAGAATGACGCCGGCGAAGAACAGGGGAGCGGACAGATGCGATTGAGGACGCTGTTTCTGGCGAGCGCGCTCGCCGTCGGCCTGGGCGTGACCGCGGCCAACGCCGTCACCTTCCGCTACGCTTTCCAGGGCGATCTCAACGCGCTCGATCCCTACACGTTGAACGAGACCTTCACGCTCGGCGCCCTCGGCAACGTCTATGAGGGGCTGACCAAGCGCGACAAGGAGCTGAAGATCATCCCCGGCCTCGCCGAGCGCTGGGAGACGCCGGAGCCGACCCGCTGGCGCTTTTACCTGCGCAAGGGCGTGAAATTCGCCGGCGGCGAGGATTTCACCGCTGACGACGTCGTCTTCTCCGTCGAGCGGGCGCTGGCGCCGGGTTCGCAGGTGTCGACGCGCCTGCCCAAGGACGTCAAGGCGGTCAAGGTGGACGATCACACGGTCGACTTCGTGCTGTCCTCGCCCAATCCCATCCTGCATGCGGAATGGGACACCTGGTACATCATGTCGAAGAAGTGGGCCGAGGCGAACGGCGCCACCAAGCCGCAGCCCGCCACCGGCAAGGAGCTGAACAATTTCGCGCTGAAATCCAATGGCACCGGACCGTTCGTCATCACCAGCCATGAGCCGGCGGTGAAGACCGTGTTCAAGCCCAACCCCGGCTGGTGGGGCCAGAAGGAGCACAATCTCGACGAGGTGATCTTCACCACGATCAAGCAGGACGCGACGCGCGTCGCCGCGCTGCTGTCCGGCGAGGTCGACATGATCGAGCCGGTGCCGGTGCAGGACATGCAGCGCATCGACGCCAATCCGACCACCTCGGTGATGACCGGGCCGGAGCTGCGCACCATCCACCTCTATTTCGACTCCAAGCGCGACGAGCTGCTCTATTCGAGCGTCAAGGGCAAGAACCCGTTCAAGGACGCGCGCGTGCGCAAGGCCTTCTACCAGGCGATCGACATCGAGGCGATCAAGTCGCGCGTGATGCGCAATCTCTCGGTGCCTTCCGCGCTGCTGATCTCGCCGCTGCTGTTCGCCAAGGCCGGCGACTTCAAGCGCCATCCCTATGATCCGGAGGCCGCCAAGAAGCTGCTCGCCGAGGCGGGCTACCCGAACGGCTTCGAACTGACCATGCATTGCCCGAACGATCGCTACGTCAATGACGAGGCGATCTGTCAGGCGGCGACCGCGATGCTGGCGCGCATCGGCGTCAAGGCGACGCTGCAGGCCCAGCCCAAGGCGCAGTTCTTCGGCCGCGCCGGCGCTTCGGGCGGCTTCGACACCTCCTTCGGCATGCTCGGCTGGACGCCCGGCTCGTTCGACTCGTGGAACGTCATCGTCAATCTCGTCGGCTGCCGCGACGAGAAGGGCAATGGCGGCCCGTTCAACTACGGCGGGTACTGCAACAAGAAGGTCGACGAACTCGCCGAGAAAATCCTGGTCGAGGCCGACACGGCCAAGCGCGACGCCATGATCTCGGAGGCCTACAAGATCGTGCACGACGAGGCCGGCTTCATCCCGCTGCATCAGCAGACGCTCGCCTGGGGCGTCTCGAAGAAGGTCAAGATGGTGCAGCGTCCGGACGACCAGATCCTGTTCTACTGGACGACGAAGCAGCCCTGACGAATCTCGCCGGGCGGGCTCGCGTCCGCCCGGCGCCAGGCCGCCCCGATGCTCGCCTTCATTCTCCGACGCGTCGCCGAAGCGGCGATCGTGCTCGTGGTCGTCGCGCTGCTCGCCTTCCTGCTGTTCCGCTTCGTCGGCGATCCGATCAACCAGATGGTCGGGCAGGACGTGTCGATCGCCGAGCGAGAGGCGCTGCGCGCCCAGCTCGGCCTCAACGATCCCCTGATCGTGCAGCTCGGGCGCTTCCTGTGGAACGCGCTGCAACTCGATTTCGGCATCTCCTACCGCTTCCGCCAGCCGGTGATGGAGCTGATCGGCGGTCGCTTTCCGGCGACCTTCGAACTCGCCATGATGGCCTCGGTCTTCGCGCTGGCGGTCGGCATTCCGCTCGGCGTCTACACCGGCATTCACCGTGAGTCGCTGCTGTCGCGCTTCTTTCTCGGCGTGTCGTTGATCGGCATCTCCCTGCCGACTTTCCTGATCGGCATCCTGCTGATCTATCTCTTCGCGGTGAAGCTGCAGTGGCTGCCCTCCTACGGGCGCGGCGCGACGGTCGATCTCGGCTTCTGGAAGACCGGCCTGCTGACCGCCGCCGGGCTCAAGGCGCTGATCCTGCCGGCGATCACGCTCGGCCTGTTCCAGCTGACGTTGATCGCCCGCCTCGTGCGCTCCGAGATGCTCGAGGTGCTGCGCACGGATTTCATCAAATTCGCGCGCGCCCGCGGGCTGACCGATCGCGCCATCCATTTCGGCCATGCGCTGAAGAACACGCTCGTTCCCGTCATCACCATCATCGGCCTGCAGATCGGCTCGATCATCGCCTTTGCCGTGGTCACCGAAACCGTGTTCCAGTGGCCCGGCATGGGGCTGCTGTTCATCTCGGCGGTGCAGAACGCCGACATTCCGATCATGGCGGCCTATCTGCTGCTGGTCGCCGCGATCTTCGTCACCATCAATCTCGTCGTCGACCTGCTTTACGTGATCGTCGATCCGCGCATCCGCGTCGCCGGAGGCGCCAAGGCATGACGCCCTTCGCCGCAGACAGGGAGCCTGGACTGATCGCCCGCGCGCTCGACAGCGACGTCTGGCATTCCTTCACTCGTTCGCCTGTCGTCGTCGTGGCGGCGATCCTGACGGCGCTGCTGACGCTCTCGGCCGTCTTCGCCCCCTGGATCGCGCCGCACGATCCGACCGATCTCGCCAAGCTCGACCTGCTCGATTCGCGCACGCCGCCGCTGTGGCTCGAGGGCGGCGACAAGCGCTTTCTGCTGGGCACGGACAATCAGGGCCGCGATATGCTGTCGGCCATCCTCTACGGCCTGCAGATTTCGATCGGCGTCAGCGTTCTGGCGGTGATGCTGGCGATGACGATCGGCGTCACCGCCGGCCTTGTCGCCGGCTATTTCGGCGGCTGGATCGAAAGCGCGATCATGCGCGTCGCCGATGTTCAGCTGACCTTCCCGGCGATCCTCACAGCCCTGCTGATCAACGGCGCGGCGCGCGCCATGCTCGGCAACAAGAGCGTCGATGGCGCCGAATTCTGGGTGCTCGTCGTCTCCATCGGCCTGTCCTTCTGGGTGCAATATGCGCGCACGGTGCGCGGCTCGACGCTGGTCGAGAAGAACAAGGACTATGTGCAGGCCGCGCGCCTGATCGGCATTCGTCCGCTGGCGATCATGTTCCGCCATGTGCTGCCGAACGTGCTGGGGCCGGTGCTGGTCATCGCCACCATCAACCTCGCCCTCGCCATCATCACTGAAGCGACGCTCTCCTTCCTCGGCGTCGGCCTGCCGCCCTCGCACCCCTCGCTCGGCACGCTGGTCAGGATCGGCAATGATTTCCTGTTGTCCGGCGAATGGTGGATCGCGCTGTTTCCGGGCTTCGTCCTCGCGCTGCTGGCGCTGGCGGTGAACATGCTGGGCGACTGGCTGCGCGACGCGCTCAACCCGAAGCTGCGATGACCGAACGCCCCGTTCTCTCAGTGCGCGACCTCGAGGTCGAGTTCCCGACGCGTCGCGGCGTGCTGAAGGCGATCGACCGCATCTCCTTCGACATCGCCCGCGGCGAGGTGCTGGGCGTCGTCGGCGAGTCGGGGGCGGGCAAATCGCTGACCGGCGCCGCCATCATCGGCCTGCTCGAGCCGCCCGGCCGCATCGCCGGCGGCGAGATACGGCTCGACGGCGAGCGCATCGACAATCTGCCGCGCGAGGCGATGCGCCATATCCGCGGCCGGCGCATCGGCATGATTTTCCAGGACCCGCTGACCAGCCTCAATCCGCTCTACCGGGTCAGCGAGCAGCTCGTCGAGACGATCCGCACCCATACCGATCTCGACGCGCGCCGGGCGCGCGAGCGGGCGCTCGCGTTGCTGACCGAGGTCGGCATCCCCGCGCCAGAGCAGCGCCTCGACGCCTATCCGCATCAGTTCTCCGGCGGCATGCGCCAGCGCGTCGTCATCGCCCTCGCCCTCGCCGCGGAGCCGGAGCTGATCATCGCCGACGAGCCGACCACCGCCCTCGACGTCTCGGTGCAGGCGCAGATCATCGCGCTGCTCAAGAAGGTGTGCCGCCAGCACCACGCCGCCGTCATGCTGATCACGCACGATATGGGCGTCATCGCCGAGACGGCCGATCGGGTCGCGGTGATGTATGCCGGCCGCATCGCCGAGATCGGCCCGGTGCGCGACGTCGTGGCGCGCCCGCGCCACCCTTATGCCAAGGGCCTGATGGGCGCGATCCCGACCCTCGCCACCGACGCGCCGCGGCTGATGCAAATTCCGGGCGCGATGCCGCGCCTCAACGCCATCCCGGCGGGCTGCGCCTTCAACCCGCGCTGCGCCGCCGTCTTCGATCGCTGCCGACGCGAGCGGCCCGAGCCGGTGGCGATCGGCGCGAGCGAGGTCGCCTGCTTCCTCGCCGACGCCGGGGGCGGCCGATGACGGCGCCGCTCGTCAAGGTCGCCGATCTCAGGCGCGTCTTCGACGTCTCGCGCCCCTGGCTCGACCGCGTGGTGGCCGGCGAGCCGCGTCTGTGGCTGACGGCGGTCGACGGCGTCAGTTTCGAGATCGCCCGCGGCGAGACCTTCGCGATCGTCGGCGAATCGGGCTCGGGCAAGTCGACCGTCGCGCGCATGGTGGTCGGCCTGCTGCCGGTCACGGCGGGCGAGGTCGAGATCGACGGCGTGTCGATGACCCGACCGGGCGCCGAGCTCGAGGGCCTGCGCCGGCGCATCCAGATGATCTTCCAGGACCCCTACGCCAGCCTCAACCCGCGCTGGCGCGTCGAGCGCATCATCGCCGAACCGATTCGCGCCTTCGCCGTGCTCGACGGGGAGCGGGCGATCGCCGCCCGGGTTGGCGAGCTGCTCGAGCTGGTCGGCCTCGCCGCCGCGGATGGCGCCAAGTTCCCGCATCAGTTCTCCGGCGGGCAGCGCCAGCGCATCGCCATCGCCCGGGCGCTCGCCGCCAATCCCGACTTCATCGTCTGCGACGAGCCGACCTCGGCGCTCGACGTCTCGGTGCAGGCGCAGATTCTCAACCTGATGCGCGACCTGCAGGACCGTCTGGGCCTGACCTACCTGTTCATCAGCCACAACCTCGCGGTGGTTCGTCACATGGCCGCCCGCATCGGCGTCATGTATCTGGGAAGACTGGTGGAAATCGCGCCCGCGAAGACCCTTTTCGCGACCCCGCGGCATCCCTATTCGCGCATGCTGCTGGAGGCGGTGCCCGATCTGGCGATGAGCGGGCGCCCGCGCGTCGCGGTCGCGGGCGAAATTCCCAATCCGATCGCGCCGCCGCCGGGCTGCGCCTTTCACCCGCGTTGCGCGTTGGCCGACGCACGCTGCCGGTCGGAGAAGCCGGCCCTGCGCGCCCATGGCGCGGCCGAGGCCGCCTGTCACGCCGTCGAGGAAGGCCGCCTCTGAGCCGACGGGCCGGACTTGAACGCCGCGCCATCCCCGGCTAACCCAAAGCCATGTCGGATCAACCCCCCGCGCCCGCTGCGGCGCCCGCCGCGGCGCAGGTGGCGACGCCGGAGACCTGGCGGCTGGTCCGACGCCTGTTCGCCGAGCACGGCCGCGCCCATCTCGGCGCCTATTTCTTCGCCGCCGTGCTGATGGCGATTTCCGCGGCGGCGACAGGCCTGTCGGTGTCGCTGTTGCGACCCGTCGTCAACGGCATGATGACGTTCGACGGCGTGGCCGGCGGCTCGGGCTTCAAGACGTTGCGCTGGCTGGCGATTTCGGTCGCCCTCTTGTACATCGTGCGGGGCGTGGCGACCTTTGGCCAGCTGGTGGTGATGTCGCGCACCGGCAATCGCATTGTCGCCTCCGTGCAGTCGCGCGTTTTCGATCGCCTGCTGACCCAGCCCGTCGGCTTTTTTCAGGACCGGCACTCCTCGGAGTTCATGAGCCGGCTGTCGCTCGCCGCCAACGGCGTGCGCGACACGCTGCAGGTGCTCATCTCCGCCGTCGGCCGCGACCTGCTCACCCTGTTCGCGCTGATCGTCGTCATGTTCTACCAGGACCCGCTGATGGCGCTGGCGACGCTGACGGTGCTGCCGATCGCCGCGCTCGTGCTGGGACGGGTGATCCGTCGTGTGCGCAAATTCGCGCGCCGCTCCTTCGATGGCTCGACCCGCATCATGGCGACGATGCAGGAGACGGTGCAGGGCATCCGCATCGTCAAGTCCTTCGGTCTGGAAGGTCTGATGCGCGCCCGCATGGACGCCTCGGTGCGTGACGTCGAGCGGGCGGCGAACCGCATGTCGGCCGGCGTCGCCCTGTCCTCGCCCCTGGCCGATACGCTCGGCGGCGTCGCCGTCGCCTTCGTCATCGCCTATGGCGGCTGGCGCGTCACCATCGCCCATGCCGACCCCGGCTCCTTTTTCGCCTTCGTGGCGGCGATGCTGCTCGCCTACGAACCGGCCAAGCGCCTCGGCAAACTCAATCTCGAGGTGCAGAACGGCCTCGTCGGCGCGCGTCTGATCTACGAGATCCTCGATCGCCCGGCGATCGAGCAGGCGCGGCCCGATCTGCCGGCGCTCAGTGTCGGCGAAGGCCGCATCTGCCTCGAACAGGTCGCCTTCGGCTACCGGCCGGACGAGAGCGTGCTGCGCGACCTGTCGCTGACCGTCGAGCCCGACCGCATGACCGCCCTTGTCGGCCCATCCGGCGGCGGCAAGTCGACCATCCTCGGCCTGCTGCAGCGTTTTCACGAACCCGCGGCCGGCCGCATCACGATCGATGGGCAGGACATCGCCGGCGTCGATCTCGCTTCGCTGCGCGCGCACATCGCCTTCGTTTCGCAGGACGTCTTCCTGTTCCGCGGCACGATCCGGGAAAACATCCTTCTCGGCTGTCCCGGCGCCAGCGAGGAGGCGATGCTGGAGGCGGCGCGCCACGCCCATGCGCACGACTTCATCATGCGCTTCGCGCTGGGCTACGACACCCCGGTCGGCGAGCAGGGCGCGCAGCTCTCCGGCGGCCAGCGCCAGCGCATCGCCATCGCCCGCGCCATCCTGAAGAACGCGCCGATCATTCTGCTCGACGAGCCGACCGCCGCGCTCGATTCGGAGTCCGAGCGCGAGGTTCAGCGCGCGCTCGATGATCTGCGCGTCGGCCGCACGGCGGTCGTCGTCGCCCATCGCCTGCAGACGATCGTCGCCGCCGACAGCATCTGCGTCATCGAGAACGGCCGCTGCGTCGAGACCGGCGCCCATGCCGAGCTGATGGCGCGGCGCGGTTCCTACTACAATTTCTTCGCCGCCCAGTTCGGCGCGGCGCCGGCCGCGGGCGCCGATCTGGTCAGCCCGCCGCCGGACGGCGCGGCGCCGCCACGGATTGCGACGGCGAGATAGGCCGCGTCGTCCGGTAGAGCCCGTTGACCATCGCCACGAAGGCGACGCCGGCCGCGGCGACGATCGTCAGCCAGGCGATCTGCGCCGTGCCGATGCCCGCGGCGGCGATGACGAGGCCGGTGACCACGCCCCCGATCAGCGCCGGCGCGGCGTTGGCGTGGGCGCGCGCCGCGACCCGGAAGGTCCCATGGATCAGCGCCGCGCCCGCCGCCGCGCCGACGATCCCCAGTTCGTACCAGATGTCGAACAGCGCGCTGCGCGGCGCGTTCTGCGGCAGATAGCCGGCGGCGATGCTGCGCGCCGCGCTGTCGAGCCCGTGCCCGGTGAACATCCTCAGCCCGTCCGCCCGGATGATCGCCAGCCAGTCCGCCATCGGCGCCAGCTCGCCGACGAGATTGGCCGTCTTGCCGCCGACCATCAGCCGCGCGGCGAACGGGATCAGCGGCGCGAACAGCAGCAGCGCGGCGAAGGCCGCGCCGAGGATGCGCGCCGTCCGCGGCGCGTCGGAAAGCGCCGCCGCGAAGGCGATCGCCCCCGCCGCCACGGCGATCAGCACCAGCGGCGCATCCGCCGCCACGATCGCCAGACCGACCAGCACCGGCATGACCACCGCGAAGCTCCAGCGCTGGCGCGACATCAGCGCGCCGAGCGCCGGCCACATCATCAGCGCCAGAATCGCGACCGCGCGCTCCACGACCGTCGTCTCCACCGCGGCGGCGACGCCTTCGCTCTGTCCGATCAGCCCGAGCGCGATCGCCCCGATCGCCGCCGCCACCACGCCGACCGGCATCAGATAGAGATTGGCGACGCGCGTGCGGTCGGGCAGCACGGCGCCCGCCGCGACAGCGAGGGCGAGCGTGCCGGCCACTTTCAGCACCCGCTCCGCCGCCTCCTCGCGGAACGGCGTCCAGACAAGCGACAGCGCCGCCCAGCCGAGCAGCACCAGCGCGAACAGGCCCATGCGCGTGAACGACGCCGCCCGCATGCGCTGCGCCGCGTCGCGCCGCGGCGCGAGCAGCGCGCCGACCAGGATGACGCCGCAGCCGAGCGGAAACAGAAGGAAGATGGCGCGGCGCGACACCAGCGCCGCCAGCGGCGCGGCGATCGTCAGCACCGCGAGGCCGAGGCGGATGAGGAATTGCGAGGCCTCCGCCGCCGGATCGTCGAACGGTTTTGAACTCAGCGCCATCGCGGAAGCATCGCCTTCGATCGTCGGCGCGCCTTACAGCAATGCGCGCCGATGCTGACACTAGCGCCGGGCGACGCGCCAGACTGTGGATTCTCTGCAACAGAAGCCGGCCACATGCCCGCCGGACGCGCAGGTCGCCCCAACCGCCCAGCCGGTGACCAGCGGCGCCCACGCCGGAGGCGCCCTCGCCCGACCTCGCCCGAACTTCGCGCAATCCGTCGGCTTTCCGCTTCGCCGGCGACTGGCATGGCCCTTGCCATGAGCATGGCGGTCCCAAGGCCGCGCGCTCCGCCAGCGCTTCGACATGGCGGACAACAAGGGGATGCGTATGTCGCTCACCAGAAGAATGGCCCTGCGCGCCGCTGGCGCGTTGTTCGGCGGCGCTGTCGCCGTCGCTTCCTTCGCTGCGCAGGCGCAGGACACCATCAAGGTCGGCGTCCTTCATTCGTTGTCGGGAACGATGGCGATCAGCGAGACGACGCTGAAGGACGTCATGCTGATGCTCATCGAGGAGCAGAACAAGAAGGGCGGTCTGCTCGGCAAGAAGCTCGAGGCCGTCGTCGTCGACCCAGCCTCGAACTGGCCGCTCTTCGCCGAGAAGGCGCGTGAGCTGATCGCCAAGGACAAGGTCGCCGCCACCTTCGGCTGCTGGACCTCGGTCAGCCGCAAATCCGTGCTGCCGGTGTTCAAGGAGCTCAACTCGATCCTCTTCTACCCCGTGCAATACGAGGGCGAGGAGAGCGAGCGCAATGTCTTCTACACGGGCGCCGCGCCCAATCAGCAGGCAATTCCGGCTGTCGACTATCTGATGAAGGAGGAGAAGGTCCAGCGCTGGGTGCTCGCCGGCACCGACTACGTCTACCCGCGCACGACCAACAAGATTCTCGAGGCCTATCTCAAGGCGAAGGGCGTCAAGGCCGACGACATCATGATCAACTACACGCCGTTCGGACATTCCGACTGGCAGACCATCGTCTCCGACATCAAGAAGTTCGGCTCGGCCGGCAAGAAGACGGCGGTGGTCTCGACCATCAACGGCGACGCCAACGTGCCCTTCTACAAGGAGCTCGGCAATCAGGGCGTCTCCGCAAAGGACATCCCGGTCGTCGCCTTCTCGGTCGGCGAGGAGGAGCTTGCCGGTCTCGACACCAAGCCGCTGGTCGGCCATCTCGCCGCCTGGAACTATTTCCAGTCGATCAAGACGCCGGCCAATGACGAGTTCATCGCCAAGTGGAAGGCGTTCACGAAAAATCCGAAGCGCGTCACCAACGATCCGATGGAAGCGCACGTCGTCGGCTTCCAGATGTGGGTCAAGGCGGTCGAAAAGGCCGGCACTGTCGACGCCGACAAGGTGATCGACGCGATCATCGGCGTCGAGGCGCCGAACCTCACCGGCGGCATGTCGAAGATGCTGCCGAACCATCACATCACCAAGCCGGTGTTCATCGGCGAGATCAAGGCCGACGGCCAGTTCGACGTGGTGTGGAAGACGGACGGCCTTGTGCCCGGCGACGCCTGGTCGAAGTTCCTCGAAGGCTCGAAGGACCTCGTCGCCGACTGGCAGACGCTGAAATGCGGCAACTACAACACCGTCACCAAGAAGTGCGGCGGCTGAGCTGACCCGCGCCAACCGGGCGGCGCTCCGCTCCGCCCGGGACTCTGCGACAGGAATCGAAACGAGGACGCCCGATGTCCCGAACCTTACGCGCATGGGGCGCCATCCTCGCGCTCGTCCTTCATCTGGCCGCGGGCCCGGCCTTCGCACAGACCGCCGAGCAGCTCGCAGGCTTCGCCAAGGACAGCTTTTCCGAAACCGAGAAAGCTCTCGCCGATCTCGCTGCCGGCGGCGGCCCGCGCGCCCTTGCGATCGTCGAGGCGTTGCGCGACGGCAAGCTTGTCGCCAGCCCGTCGACGCAGCGCGTCTTCGTCAAGACCGACGCCGGCGCGATCCTTGACGCCGCAAACGGCGTTGCGGTGAGCGACGCCCCGGTCGACGCGGCGCAGGTGCGTCTCAACAATCGGCTGCGTCGCGCCGTCGATCAGGCGATCGGCAGTCTGACGATGACGGCCCCCGACCCGGCGCGCAGACTGGCCGCGGCCAAGTCCGTGATGAAGGCGCGAG
>JAEULW010000334.1 GCA_016793505.1 Methylobacteriaceae bacterium
CTCCGGCCGGGATGACAGGGGAGAGATGGCGGCTCCCCAATTGTCATTCCCGACGCCGCGCAGCGGCGGGCGGGAACCCAGAGGCCGGGCGTGGAGCTCTGCCTCGCAGCACTGGGTCCCGGCTCTCCGCTCCGCTCCGGCCGGGATGACAGCCGCTCCGCTCCGGCCGGGATGACAGGGGAGAGATGGCGGCTCCCCAATTGTCATTCCCGACGCCGCGCAGCGGCGGGCGGGAACCCAGAGGCCGGGCGTGGAGCTCTGCCTCGCAGCACTGGGTCCCGGCTCTCCGCTTCGCTCCGGCCGGGATGACAGCCGCTTCGCTCCGGCCGGGATCACGACCCGGGCCTCAGCCCTGACGCGCTTCCAGCGCGGCGGCGCGCTCCTCGACCTCGTTGACCCGCTCGTCGAAATCGCCGGCGGTCGCGCGCATCATCACCAGCATGCCGGCGCTGTCGCGCCGCTGCTTGCGGGCCAACTCCTCGATGCGCTCGAGGCGCTTGCGCTGATCGGACTGCCCGGCCTGAAGCCGCTTCAGAATGTCGAGCATGGCGGACTGGGCATTGTCGCCCATGCCGAGAACATATGAGAAACGCCGCGCGCCCGAAACGCGCTGCTATGCCCGCAGCGCCTCGACGCCCGGCAGGCTCTTGCCTTCCAGCCATTCGAGGAAGGCGCCGCCTGCTGTGGAGATATAGGTGAAGTCGTCGGCGACGCCCGCCTGATTGAGCGCCGACACGGTGTCGCCGCCGCCGCCCACGGCGAGCAGCTTGCCGGCTTTCACCAGCGCCGCCGCGGTCTTCGCCACGGCGTTGGTGCCGGCGTCGAAAGGCTGCAACTCGAAGGCGCCGAAGGGGCCGTTCCACACCAGCGTTTTCGCGACGGCGAGCAGCTTTTCCACCTCGACCACCGAGCGCGGGCCGATGTCGAGGATCATCTCATCCTCGCCGACATGGCCGACGTCGACGACGCGGCTCGTCGCATGCGCCTTGAACTCTTTCGCGACGACCGCGTCCACGGGGAGAACGATCTCGCATTTCGCTTCCTTCGCGGCGGCGAGGATGGCGCGCGCGGTGTCGGCGAGGTCCTTCTCACACAGCGACTTGCCGACCTTGACGCCCTGCGCGGCGAGGAAGGTGTTGGCCATGCCGCCGCCGATGATCAGCATGTCGACTTTCCTGACGAGATTGCCGAGCAGATCGAGCTTGGTCGAGACCTTGGCGCCGCCGACGATGGCGGCGAGCGGCCGGGCCGGATTTTCCAGCGCCTTCGTCAGGGCGTCGAGCTCCTGCTGCATGGCGCGGCCGGCGTAAGCAGGGAGCTTCTTCGCCACGCCCTCGGTCGAGGCGTGGGCGCGATGGGCGGCGGAGAAGGCGTCGTTGACATAGACGTCGCCGAGCTTCGCCAGTCCCTCGACGATAGCGGCGTCGTTCTTCTCCTCGCCCTTGTGAAAGCGGGTGTTTTCCAGCAGCAGCACATCGCCGTCCTGCATCTTGGCGATCGCCGCGGCGGCGACCTCGCCGAGACAATCGGTCGCAAAAGAGACGGGCTGGCCGAGCGCCTCGGCGACCGCAGCGGCGACGGGGCGCAGCGAGTTCGCTTCGTCCGGCCCGCCTTTGGGTCGGCCGAAATGGGCGAGCAGGATCACCCTGCCGCCCTTGCCGGCGAGTTCGAGGATGGTCGGGGCGACGCGCGCGATGCGCGTTGCGTCGCTGACCTTGCCATTCTCCATCGGCACGTTGAGATCGACGCGCAGCAACACGCGTTTGCCTTTGGGATCGAGCGCATCGAGCGTGCGAAAGGCGGACATGGGTCTCTCCGTTCAGGACGTCTGCAATTGCTCGCGCGCGGGCATGAACCACAGCAACAGGCCGAGCGCGGGCAGGAAGGAGCAGACGCGGTAGACGAATTCGAGGCTGGTCCAGTCGGCCAGCAGGCCGAGCGCCGCCGCGCCGAGGCCGCCCATGCCGAAGGAAAAGCCGAAGAACAGGCCGCCGACCGTGCCGACGCGGCCGGGCGCGAGCTCCTGCGCATAGACCATGATCGCCGGGAAGGAGCAGCCCATGACGAAGCCGATGATCGCGGTCAGGACAACCGTCATCGAGAAGCCGGCATAAGGCAGCGCCAGCGTGAAGGGCAGCACCCCGACGATCGACACCCACAGGATGAACTGGCGGCCGAAGCGGTCGCCGATCGGCCCGCCGGCGAGCGTGCCGGCGGCGATCGCCGCCATGAAGACGAACAGATAGACCTGCGAGTCGGCGATCGACAGGCCGAAGCGCTGGATCAGATAGAAGGTGTAGAAGGATTGCAGACTCGCCATGTAGAAGCTCTTGGAAAAGACGAGCGTCAGCAGGATGGCGATGGCGATCCACTGGTTGCGGCTGAGCGGCGGCGGCGTCGCGGCCGCCTTGCGCGCGGCGCCGAGATGGGCCGAATACCAGCGCCCGACCCAGGTCAGCAGCGCAAAGCCGATCAGCGCGGCGACCGCGAACCAGGCGATGGCGCCCTGGCCGAAGGGCACGATGATCAGCGCGGCGAGCAGCGGGCCGACCGCCTGGCCGGTGTTGCCGCCGACCTGAAAGATGCTCTGGGCGAGGCCATAGCGCCCGCCCGAGGCGGAGCGGGCGACGCGCGAGGCCTCGGGATGGAAGATCGACGATCCCGTGCCGATGATCGCGGCGGCGAGCAGCACCAGCGCATAGACATGCGCGAAGGCGAGCAGCAGCAGGCCGGCGAGCGAGCAGCTCATGCCGAAGGCGAGCGAATAAGGCTGCGCCTTGCGGTCGGTCATCACCCCGACGACCGGCTGCAGGATGCTCGCCGTGCCCTGGAAGACCAGCGTGATCGCGCCGACCTGCGCGAAAGTGAGCGACAGCTCGTCCTTCAGGATCGGATAGACCGAGGGCAGCAGCGACTGGATGAGGTCGTTGAGGAAGTGCGACGCCGACAGCGCGAGCAGGATCGGGAAGGCGGCGGACGTCGCCGACAGAGGCCTTGCGGACGGGCTCGCCTCGGCGGTCATCGTGCGGCTCCCGGGGGTCGCGGCAGGCCGATCGCCGCGCGGATCGAACGGAACTGTGTGACGACGCGCGGCGCTTCGGCGCGCCGGCCAGCGCAGGAGCAGACGACGCGACCGGCGCGTGTGTCGATCACCGACAGCAGCACCAGTTCACCGGCCTCCGCAGGCCGGTTTCTCGGCTTGAGCAGAAATTCCAGTCCGGCCACGCCGCGATGCGTGAACGAAGTTTCGGATTCGACCTGCCCAAAGGTCGCGACATGCGCGCGCGTCTGCGCGCGGCCGACGCGCCGCGTGAGGCGGTTGATCGCCGCCTGGCTCATGCCGGCATTGTCCGGATCCGCCTTGAAGCCGACGATGCAGAGATAGGGGTCGCCGGCTGCGTGGGACGGGCCTGGGCCGGAGGAACTGACCGCGAATGCGACGTCGTAACGCGACCGCTCGATGCGATGCGTCTCGTAGGGCGCGGGCAGCGAAAGTGCGAGGCCGGTCGCTTCATCCCGGAGCCCTGACGCCGCATCTGCGCGCGGCGCGATGAGCAGCGGCAGCGCGAGCAAGGCGAGGCGCGTCGCGCAAGAGACCCCGTCAATTCGACGACGCGCGGCTGCGGCCGGCGCACTTTGCCGGATCGGCGCGCGGCGCGACATCGCGCCCCTCATTTCGGCGCCGTGATCGTGGCGCGCACCGCGCGAAAGGCGGGCAGCGCCTTCGCCCATGCGGCCTTCGTCGTCGAGCAGATCATCGTCACCCGGCCCTTCGGAGTCTCGTGGATTGCGGCGAAGACGCGGGCGTTTTCGTAGTCGGGCCCGAATTTCGGCCGCGCCTCGATCTCGACGCCGGCGATAGCGCCGATCCGCGCCGAACGCATCGCGTCGACATGGAAGACGACGCCGAACATGGCGCGGGCGATGTCGCGCCATTCCTTGCCGGCGCTGAGCGCGTTGATCTCGGCCTGCGTCAGGCCTGCGTTCTGCGGGGCGGCCTTGAAGCCGGCCTCGCAGAGATATTTGCCGGTCCCGGCGATCGGCGGGACGCCGGTCGTCGGGCTGATCCCGGCGCCGACGTCGAACTGGCGGCGCGTCGTCGCCTGCGCGACGAAAGGCGCCGGCGGGTTGACGGCGAAGCCCGTCGCCTCGTCACGGAAGCCTTGCGCCGCGGCAGGCGCGGCGAGGCTTGCGAGAAGAAAGGCGACGGGCGTTCGCATCGCCGTCTCAGATCAGCTTGGCCATCGCCGCAGCCGTGTCCGACATGCGGCAGGAGAAGCCCCATTCGTTGTCGTACCAGGACAGGACCGAGACGAGCGTTCCGTCCATCACCTTGGTCTGGTCCATGTGGAAGATCGACGAGTGCGGATCGTGGTTGAAGTCGATCGAGACGTTCTTGTCCTCGGTGTAGCCGAGCACGCCCTTGAGCTGCTGCTGGGCGGCGGCCTTGATCGCGGCGTTGATCTCGTCCTTCGAGGTCTTGCGCTTTGCAATGAACTTCAGGTCGACGACCGAGACGTTCGGCGTCGGCACGCGCATGGCGAAGCCGTCGAGCTTGCCGTTGAGGTCGGGCAACACGAGGCCGACCGCCTTGGCGGCGCCGGTCGAGGTCGGGATCATCGACAGCGCCGCGGCGCGGGCGCGGTAGAGATCCTTGTGCATCGTGTCGAGCGTCGGCTGGTCGCCGGTGTAGGAATGGATCGTCGTCATCATGCCCTTCTCGATGCCGACGGCGTCGTGGAGCACCTTGGCGACCGGGGCAAGGCAGTTGGTCGTGCAGGAGGCGTTGGAGACGACGAGATGGTCTTTCGTCAGCTTGTCGTGATTGACGCCGTAGACGACGGTGAAGTCGGCGCCGTCGGCGGGGGCGGAGACGAGCACGCGCTTCGCCCCGGCGGTCAGGTGCATCGCCGCCTTGTCGCGCGCGGTGAAGATGCCGGTGCACTCCATCGCGATGTCGACGCCGAGATCCTTGTGCGGCAGTTCGGCCGGGTTCTTGATCGCGGTGACCTTGATCGGGCCCATGCCGACGTCGATCGTGTCGCCGGCGACCGTGACCTTGCCCGGGAACTTGCCGTGCACCGAGTCGTAGCGCATCAGATGCGCGTTGGTCTCGACCGGGCCGAGATCGTTGATGGCGACGACCTGAATGTCCTTGCGGCCGGACTCGACGATGGCGCGCAACACGTTGCGGCCGATGCGTCCGAAGCCGTTGATGGCGACCTTCACCGTCATGATCTGCTCCTCGAAATGCGGCGCGCGCGTTCGCGGCCTCGCTTGTCGAACGTCTGTCTAGCGCAGGCGGACCCGCGCCGAATTGACCTGTCTCAGGCCCGTCCCAGCATCGCCGCCGCGCGGTCGGCGACAGCCTGAGCGGTGACGCCGAAATGCGCGAACAGCTGTTTCGCCGGCGCGCTGGCGCCGAAGCCGCTCATGCCGACGAAGCCGCCGTCCGAGCCGATGATCTCGTCCCAGCCCATGCGGATCGCCGCCTCGACGCCGATCTTCACCCGCGCCGCGCCGATCGTCGCGGCGCGATACGCCGCATCCCCGGCGCGGAACAGTTCGAAGGAGGGAACCGAGACGACGCGGGCGGCGACGCCCTTGTCCTTCAGGAGTTTCTGCGCCGCGACGGCGAGCGCCACCTCCGAACCGGTGGCGAAGAGCGAGACCTCGGCGACTCCGTCGGCCGGCGAAATCTCGTAGGCGCCGCGGGCGGAAAGATTGCCGGTCGAGGCCGCGCGGCGCAGAGCCGGCAGGTTCTGGCGGGTCAGCGCCAGCACGCTCGGGCCGGCGCGGTTCTCGAGCGCGATCTGCCAGCATTCCAGCGTCTCGACCGCGTCGCAGGGACGCAGCACCAGAAGGTTCGGGATGGCGCGCAGCGCCGCCAGATGCTCGACCGGCTGATGAGTCGGCCCATCCTCGCCAAGGCCGATCGAGTCGTGCGTCATCACATGGACGACGCGCTGGCCCATCAGCGCGGCGAGGCGGATCGAGGGCCGGCAGTAGTCGGTGAAGACGAGGAAGGTCGCGCCCGACGGGATGAAGCCGCCATGCAGCGCCATGCCATTGAGCGCGGCCGCCATGCCGTGCTCGCGGATGCCCCAATGCACGTAGCGGCCGGCGAAATCGCCGGGCGCGATCGCCGGCGTCGCGGCGACCTTGGTGTTGTTCGAGCCGGTGAGATCGGCCGAGCCGGTGACGAGTTCGGGAACGACCGCGGCGAGCGTGGCGACGGCCGCCTCGCCCGATTTGCGCGTCGCCATCTCGGGCGCCTCGGCGATCAGCTTCGCCTTCGCGGCCTCGACGGCGGCGGCGAGGCCGGCCGGCAGGTCGCCGCGCACACGCCGCTCGAGTTCGGCGCGCCGGTCGGCCGGAAGGGCGGCGAGGCGCTTCTCCCAGGCCGCACGCGCGGCGGCGCCGCGCGATCCGGCGGCGCGCCAGTCGGCGGCGACGGCGGCGGGGATTTCGAACGGCGCATGATCCCAGCCCAGCGCCTTGCGGGCGCCGGCGATCTCCTCGGCGCCGAGCGGCTCGCCATGCGCCTTGGCCTTGCCGGCGCGGGTCGGCGCGCCGTAGCCGATGACGGTCTTGCAGGCGATCAGCGAGGGCCGGTCCGAAGCCTTCGCCGCCTCGATCGCGGCGAGGATGGCGGCCTGATCATGGCCATCGACACGCGTCGCGGACCAGCCCGTCGCCTCGAAGCGCTTCATCTGATCGACCGAGTCGGCGACCGAGATCGGCCCGTCGATGGAAATGCCGTTGTCGTCGAACAGCACGATCAGCTTCGACAGACGCAGATGGCCGGCGATGGCGATCGCCTCCTGGCTGACGCCCTCCATCAGGTCGCCGTCGGAGGCGAGCACGTAGGTGCGATGGTCGACGACGTCGCCGAATTCGGCCGCCAGCATGCGTTCGGCGAGCGCCATGCCGACAGCCGTGGCGAGGCCCTGGCCGAGCGGGCCGGTGGTCGTCTCGACGCCGGGCGTGTGGCCATATTCGGGATGGCCGGGCGTCTTCGAGCCGAGCTGGCGGAAGTTCTTCAACTCGTCGAGCGTCACGCCGGCGACGCCGGTCAGATGCAGCAGCGCATAGAGCAGCATCGAGCCGTGGCCGGCCGACAGGACGAAGCGGTCGCGGTCGGGCCAGGCGGGATCGGCGGCGTCGAATTTCAGCGCGCCGGAAAACAGAGCCGTGGCGATGTCGGCGGCGCCCATCGGCAGGCCGGGATGACCGGATTTCGCCTTTTCGACGGCGTCCATGGAGAGGGCGCGGATGGCGTTGGCCATGGCCGCGCGGCGGGCCGCATCGAGGGGCTTGTCGGTCATTTCCTGCGCTTTTCCGGGGCGGGCGGGATGGGGCGCTTGATAACACCGCGTCGGGCTTAGTCAACGCGAGCCGGCGCGGGGCTCGGCCGCGCCGCCTTCAGGGCGCAGGCCGGTCGCGCCGCGATCTGAGCGCAGCGCCCCACACGGCGTTGACGCCCGCTTCGCGCGGCGCCTAAGGTCGGGTCCCGAAGTTCTTGCGCCGCCATGGATTCGCCCGCTTCCGATAGGGCCCTTCGCCTCGACGAGGCGTTGCGGCGGCTGGTCACGGCGCTCGATCTGCTCGAGGCCGCCGCGCAGCGGCGCGCCCAGGCGGACGCCGCCCGCGCCGATCTCGTCGAGGAACTGGCGGTGATGCAGGACGACCGCGCCCGCCTCGCCCAGGATCTCGACGGCGCGCTGGCTCGGTCCAGGGCGCTGGAAAGCGCCAATCTGCAGGCGTCGCGGCGGCTCGAGGCGGCGGGCCAGTCGATCCGCGCGCTGATCGAGGCGGTCGGGCCCGGGGCCTGAGACGAGCGAGGGAGCGGGCGATGGCGCATGTCCAGGTGACGATCGCGGGCCGGCCCTATCGCATGGCCTGCGGCGACGGCGAGGAAGCCCATCTCGAATCGCTGGCCGCCGGCGTCGACGCCAAGATCGCCGAGCTGCGCGGCAATTTCGGCGAGATCGGCGACCAGCGCATCACCGTCATGGCGGCGCTGACCTATGCCGACGAGCTGTTCGAGGCGCGCAAGCGCATCGCCGTGCTGGAAGGCGAGGTGGCGGCGCTCAATGCGCGAACCGCCGACGCGCGCGCCGCGCAGGACGCGCAGGCGCGCGATCTCGCCGGCGCCGTGGCCGAAGCGGCGGCGCGGATCGAGCGGCTCGCCGCGGCGCTGAACGGGGCGCGCCCCGAGGAGGGCTGAGCCGGCGGCTCAGCCGCGCTTGCCCCAGGGGCCAGGAGGCGCCGGGGGCGGGGCCGGCGGGACAGCCATGTCCGGCGCGCCGAGGGCCCGGCGGATGGCCCCGGCGACGATGTCGGCGGCCGCGCCGGACAGGATCGTCGCGGGATCGCAGCCGGCGCGCGCCGGATCGAGATGGCCGGAGACGGTCAGCATGGCGACGCCGTGCGACAGCGACCAGATCTCGAAGGCGAGGGCGCGCGAATCGCCGGCCGTCGCGCCGTAATGGGCGAGCACGGCCTGGGCGGCGCGGCGCAGCGCATCCAGCGCCCGGTCGGCGGCGGCGCCGGATTCGGGCGAATCGAGCGTGCGGACATTGCCGAACATCGCCGCATAGAGGCCCGGCTCGCGGCGGGCGAAGGCGAGGTAGGCCTCGCCCATGCGGCGCAGCGCGGCGACCGGATCGGGCCGACCGGCGTCCCAGGCCTCGGCGAGTTCGTCGGCGAACTGCTCGAAGCCGCGTCGCGCCAGCTCGCCCATCAGCGCGTTGCGATCGGTGAAATGGCGATAGGGCGCGGCGGCGGTGACGCCGACCAGTTTGGCGGCCTCGGCCAGCGTGAAACCCGACGGACCGCGCTCGGCCGCCAGCTGCCGGGCGGCCTCGACGAGCGCATCCTTCAGGCGGCCATGGTGATAGCCGCGCCGCCCGCCGAAGAAGCCGGATTGCCGATCCATGGCGGCATCCTAGACGCATTCGGCGCGGCGCGGGAGGCGCGATGTTGCGGCGCACTTCGACCGGCTTGCCTCGCCGGCCTCGACCTGTATCCTCGGATCAGGCCCGCGCCGCCCGCGGCGGGAGGGGCGGGCCGAGACGACCATGCGACGCGGAGGCCAAAATGACGATGACCCTGCGAATGGAAGTCCTGGCGTTGATCGCCGCGTTCGGCTTTGTGGGCGCCGTGTTGTTCGGCGTGTTCTGATCCGCCTTCAACCCGCCGGCGCGGGCCGGCGCCGCGACACCGGGGCGCAGTTCTCCGGCGTCGTTTTCCAGGACGTAACGTTCTGATCCATTGAACAAATCGCGATGCGCCAGCCGCTCGGCGTGGCCAAGCAGAGACGCTCGCCGAGGTCGGCCGCGCCGCGCGCGCTGCGGCACTGGCAGTTGTGCGCGGCCGGCGATTGGGCGAGCGCGGTCGCCGGGGCCGTCAGCAGCAGGACGAGGGCGAGACGGGCGAGGGCCATGATGCGCCTCCGGCGCGCGGCGGGCCGCGCGGAGCCTTGCTCCCTCCAGCCTATGACGCCGGGCGGCCGACTGCAATCATCGGCATGGCCGGCGCGGGGCTCGCCTTGCAGGGCGGGTCGTGCGAAACTGTCGGACCGTCATCGGAGCCGGGCGCAGGCGTGATCGAGCAGGCCATGATCTTCGCGCTCGGCGCCCTGACGGCGGGGCTCGTCGCGCTGATCAGCCTGCCGGCGTTCTGGCGGCGGGCGATGCGCCTGTCGCGGCGGCGGCTGGAGCTGCAACTGCCGCTGTCGGCGACGGAGTTCCTGGCGGAGCGCGATCAGGCGCGGGCCGAGGCGGCGCTGGCGCTGCGCCAGGCCGAGCAGAAGCTCGAGGCGGCGCAGGCGACCCGCGCCCGCGATCTCGTCGAACTCGGCCGCAGGGCCGTCGCGCTGGACGCCGCCCTGCGCGACGTCGCGGCGCGCGCCGAAACGATCGCCGCGCTCGAGGCCGATCTTTCCGCCAGTCGCGCCGAGGCGACCGGCGCGGCGGCCGAGGGCGGGGCGCTCGCCCAGGCGCTGCAGGCGACGACCGGCCTGCGCGACGCCGCGCTGGAGAGGCTCGCCGACCTCGAACGCCGTCACGCCGATCTCGATCGCGTCGCCGAGAGCCGGCGCGGCGCGATCGCGGCGCTGGAGACGCGCACGCACGGGCTCGAAATGCGCATCGAGGATCTCGACGGGCGGCTGCGCGAGGCGCGCGCGACGATCGAGACGCAGCAGCGCGAGAGCGCGGCGTTGGCCGAGGAGCGGGATTTTCTCGCCCGCGAGCTGTCGCGCTCCGAGGCGCACCTCGAAAAGCTGCAGGCGCGTTTCGCGGCGCAGGCCGAACGGTTGCAGCAGGCCGAGAGCGAGTCGGCCGAGGCGCGCGCCGCCACCCGCCGCGCCGATCTCGAGGCCGGGCAGCGGCGCGAGGCGCTGGCGCGCGAGGCCGAGCGCATCGCCGGGCTGGAGACGCGGCTCGCCGAACAGCTGCGTCGGCTCGAGGATGCGCTCGCCGGCGGCAAGGCGCGCGAACACGACCTCGCCGACCGCGTCGAGGCGCTGAGAGCCGAGAAAGCGGCGCTCGAGGGGGCGCTGGCGGCGGCGCGGGCGGAGCGCGACGCGCTGCGCGCCGAACTCGCCGGGGCCGGGCCGCGGCGCGCCCGCCAGGCCGGCGAGGAGGAATTGCGGCGGCTGATCACACAGGTCGCCGACGAGGTGGTGCGGCAGAGCGCCGCGGCGGACGGCCCCGGTTCGCCGGCGCATGACTGGCTCGCCGCCGCCGCGCCGCCGCCGCGCCGGGCGCGGGCCGCGGGACGGCACGCCGCGCGGCTCGCCCGCGCCGCCCGTCGCGACGACAGCAAGTCGGATCCTGCAACCGGGCTCTGACGAAGGCCGCATGGCTTCGCGCCGACGGCTCGTCTAGATTCGGGGCGGGGTCGAATCGACGCGCCGCGCGTCGACGGGGCGGATCGCGGACGGGATGACGGGAATGAGACGCTTCGCCTACGCCGCACTGCTGACGTTCATCGCGCAGACCGCCTTCGGCCAGAGCGGATCGGATGCGCGTGAGCAGCTGTTGCAGCTCTATCGCATCACCATCTCGCAGGACATCTGCAGCTTTCCGCTGACCGACCAGCAGGCCGACGTCGTCACGCGGCGCACCGACGATCTGGAGTCGCGGCTCGACCTGACCGAGGCCGAGGCGCAGAAGCTCTACGATCAGCTCGAGGCGCAGATGCTGAAGCAGAAGGACGCCGGCCTGTGCAATCCCGACGGCGAATGGGCGAAGGCCTTCGCCGCGCTCGTCGAAGCGATGAAGTGACGCGGCGCCGGGTCGCGGCATGATCGGCCGGCTGAAGGGGATCGTCGATTCCTTCGGCGAGGATCACGTCGTCGTCGACGTGCAGGGCGTCGGCTATGTCGTGGCCTGTTCGGCGCGCACGCTGCAACTCCTGCCCCGCGCCGGCGAGGCGGTGAGCCTCGCCATCGAGACGCAGGTGCGCGAGGATTCGATCCGCCTGTTCGGATTCCTCGCCGACGCCGAGCGCGACTGGTTCCGTCTGTTGCAGAGCGTGCAGGGCGTCGGCGCGAAGGTGGCGCTGGCCATTCTCGGCGTGATGTCGGCGGCGGACCTGTCCGCCGCCATCGGCCTTCAGGACAAGGCGATGGTGGGCCGGGCGCCGGGCGTCGGGCCGAAGCTCGCGGCGCGCATCGTCGCCGAACTGAAGGACAAGGGGCCGGCGCTCGCCGCGGTCGATCCTGTCGCCGCGCGGCTCGCCGGGGCGGAGGAGTCGAAGAGCGCGCCCAAGCCGGTGCAGGACGCGATTTCGGCGCTCGTCAATCTCGGCTACGGCCGGCCGCAGGCCGCCGCCGCGGTCGCCGCCTCGGTCAAGGCGCTGGGCGAGAGCGCCGAAGCGCCGGCGCTGATCCGCCGCGGCCTGAAGGAGCTGGCGGGCTAGGCGAGGGCGATCGCATCGCGATCTGTTGCGCCTCCGATCGCCCCAACATCCTCACCCCGAGCGAAGTCGAAGGGTCGAGAATGTCGGCTGGCGCGGCGCGACGACCTCGTCCTTCGACTTGGCTCAGGGCGAGGTCGCGTGAAGCGCTGCAGCCAGATGTGATCGCCGCCTCGCGCCCTCGCCGTCATTGCGAGGAGCGCAGCGACGAAGCGCTGCATGGGCCGCGCCGGGCATGGATCGCTTCGCTGCGCTCGCGATGACGGGAGGCGCCGCGCAAGCACGGCGAACTCTGCGACCGTCACTCCGAGATGACGCGCGTCACATGCCCCATCTTGCGGCCGGCGCGGATCTCCGCCTTCCCATAGAGATGCAGGCAGGCGCCGGGTTCGGCGAGGATGTCGCGCCAGGCCGCGGCCTGATCGCCGATCAGGTTGCGCATCTCGACGCGGCCGCGCCGCGCGGTCGAGCCGAGCGGCCAGCCGGCGACGGCGCGGATGTGCTGCTCGAATTGCGAGGCGGCGGCGCCGTCCAGCGTCCAGTGGCCGGAATTGTGGACGCGCGGGGCGATCTCGTTGACCAGCACCGACTGCGCGCCGTCGGTCTCGACGATGAACATCTCGACCGCCAGCACGCCGATATAATCGAGCGCCTCGGCGATGCGACGGGCGATGTCGAGCGCGGCCGTCGTCGCCGCGCCGGAGACGCGCGCGGGGACGAGGGTGCGGGCGAGGATGTGATGCTCGTGATGGTTCTCGCAGACGTCATAGGCGGCGAAGGCGCCGTCGAGCCCGCGGGCGGCGACGACCGAAACCTCGCGGATGAAGGGAACCATCCCTTCGAGAATGCAGGGCGCGCCGCCGAGGGCGCGGAAGACGCCGCCGAGATCGGCGCCGCCGCGGATCGTCGCCTGGCCCTTGCCGTCATAGCCGAAACGGCGGGTCTTCAGGATCGAGGGGCGGCCGAGCGCGGCGACGGCGCGGGCGAGGCCGCCGGCGTCGTCGACCGCCATATAAGGCGCGGTGGCGATCCCGAGGGCGCGGACGAAATCCTTCTCGACGAGCCGGTCCTGCGTCGTCGACAGGGCGCGCGCGTCGGGCAGCACGGGGCGATGGGCGGCGAGCGCGGCGGCGGCGCGGGCCGGCACGTTCTCGAATTCATAAGTGACGACGTCGACCGCCTGGGCGAAGGCGGCGAGCGCGGCCTCGTCGGCATAGTCGCCGATGGTCGAGCGCGTCGCGACGTCGAAGGCGGGGTTGTCGCCGGCCGGGGCGAAGACATGCGTCCTCAGGCCGAGCCGCGCCGCCGCCATGGCGAGCATGCGGCCGAGCTGGCCGCCGCCCAGAATGCCGATCACGTCGCCGGGCGAGAGCGGGCGGGGCGCGGGGGCGCTCACGAGGCCTCGACCGGGCGCAGGGCGACGGCGTCGGTCTGCGCGGCGCGCCACTCATCGAGCCGGGCGGCGAGGGCGTCGTCGCCGAGGGCGAGCACAGCGGCGGCGAGCAGGGCGGCGTTGACCGCGCCGGCGCG
>JAEULW010000340.1 GCA_016793505.1 Methylobacteriaceae bacterium
TGCAGGCGCGTGTTCATTTCCATAAACCAGATGCGGTCGGCGCGGAGGCCTTCCGATGCGTCGGCGATGAACTCGATCGTGCCGGCACCGACATAATCGACCGCCTTCGCCGCGCGCACCGCAGCGGCGCAGAGTTCCGCGCGTGTCGCCTCGTCCATGCCGGGGGCAGGGGCTTCCTCGATCACCTTTTGATGTCGCCGCTGGAGCGAGCAGTCGCGCTCGAACAGATGCACGACATTGCCATGCGCGTCGGCGAACACCTGCACCTCGACATGGCGCGGGCTCTGCACGTATTTCTCGATCAGCACGCGATCATTGCCGAAGGCGTTCTTCGCCTCGCGCCTGGCGCTCTCCAGCGCCTCGTCGAAGGCGAGATGCGCCTCGACCTTCTTCATGCCCTTGCCGCCGCCGCCGGCGACGGCCTTTATCAGCACCGGATAGCCGATCTCATAGGCCTTCTCGCGCAGGAATTTCGGGTCCTGCTTCTCGCCGTGATAGCCCGGCACGACCGGCACGCCGGCTTTCTGCATCAGCGCCTTGGCGCCGTCCTTCAGGCCCATGGCGCGGATCGCCGAGGCCGGCGGGCCGACGAAGACGATCCCCGCCGCGGCGCAGGCCTCGGCGAATTCGGCGTTCTCCGACAGGAAGCCGTAGCCTGGATGAATCGCCTCCGCGCCGCTCGAGCGGGCGACCTCGAGAAGGCGTTCGGCGACGAGATAGCTCTCGCGCGCCGCAGAAGGGCCGATGCGATGCGCCTCGTCCGCCATGCGCACATGCCGCGCCTGCGCGTCGGCGTCGGAATGGACCGCGATGGTGCGCAGGCCGAGCCGGCGCGCCGTGACGATGACGCGGCAGGCGATCTCGCCGCGATTGGCGATCAGGACCGATTTCAGCATGGCCTTCCCCGGTGGCGCGCCGCCTTCATACCACGCCCGTCTGCGCCGGCGCGACCGCCCGCCGCCGCTCTTTCAGGATCGAGGCGGCGACCGCCCAGGCCGCCTGGAAGGCGAGGCCGGCGGCGAACAGGTCGAGCCCCCATTCCGGCCAGCGCGTCTCCGGCGTCGCCCGCGCCGCGAGGTTGAGCAGCGAATAGAGCGTCGTCGAGATCGCGTCGTTGCGCGACGACAGCCAGGTCGCCAGCACCACCGGATTGTCGTAGCGCCGGAACGGCAGGATCGCGGCGACGATGGCCAGCGCCACGACGATCGCGCTGCCCGCCGAAAAGCTGAGCACGAAGGGATCGATCGGCCGCGGCGCGACGATCTTGTCCCACAGGTCCCACAGCGTATGCGCGCCGGCGACGAACATCACGATCCCGACGAAGCCCGCCGCGACCCGCTCCGCCTGCGCCCCGCGGCCGAAGATCAGCGCCACGACGCCGTAGAGCGCCACGTCGTAGGACCAGTCGAGCCCGTCCTTGAGCAGCTGGCGCGAGTCGATCCTCAGCGCCCAGACGATGGTGAACAGTTCGAGCGCCAGGATCGCCGCCGGAATGGCCCACAGCACGATCGCGTAAGGGCGCCGCCACGGCTCCGCGCCGCGTCCCTCGTCCCGCCCCTGCTCCGCCTCGCCCATGCCATCCCTTCGCCACGCGACCTGCGCAGAAACCCGCGCCGGACTTGTGCGTTATAGCAGGCCGGACAGGGAGCTGGGCCGTGGCGCGGGCGCTTGTGCTGATCAATTCGAGGAGTCGCAGCGGCGCCGACGGAGCGGACGCCGCGCTGACCGTGCTGCGCGCCGCCGGCTTCGATCTGCGCGCGCCCGACCCGGCCGGCGCCGACCTCTCCGACCTCATCCGCGCCCATGCCGGCGGCTGCGATCTGGTGATCGCCGGCGGCGGCGACGGCACGATGAACGCCGCCGCGCCAGGCCTGATCGACACCGGCCTGCCCCTCGGCCTCCTGCCGCTCGGCACCGGCAACGACCTCGCCCGCACCCTCGGCCTGCCGCTCAGCCTGCCCGAGGCGGCGCAGGTGATCGCCGACGGCCATCTGCGCGACATCGACGTCGGCGAGGTCAACGGCCGGCCCTTCTTCAACGTCGCCTCGATCGGGCTCAGCGCGGAGCTGGCGCAGAAACTCGATCCCTCGATCAAGCGCCGCTGGGGCCGGCTCGGCTACGCCATCGCCTCGGCGAAGGTCTTGTGGCGCGCCCGACCCTTCACCGCCGAGATTTCCGACGGCGAACATCGCGTCCGGGCGAGGACCTATCAGGTCGCGGTCGGCAACGGCCGCTACTACGGCGGCGGCAACGCCGTGCATCACGCCGCCGAGATCGACGATGGCGTCATGCATCTCTACAGCCTCGAGGTCGCCTCGGTGCTCCGGCTCGTGCTGCTCGCCCCGTTCTTCCGCGCCGGCACGCATGGCCGGTTCGAGGAGGTGCGCGCCATCGAGTCGGACGAGTTCGACGTGATCACGCGCCGCCCGCGCCCGATCAATGCCGACGGCGAGATCGTCGGCGAGACGCCGGCGCATTTCCGTCTCAGGCGAAACGCGGTGAAAGTGTTCGCGCCGCGCGCGGTCACGCAACGGGCGCTGTTGACCGCATAACGTTATGCGGTATATTCTGTGGCGAAATGATCCGGTCTTTCGCCGATGAGCAGACAAGGCGCATTTGGTTGGGCGAGCGCGCCAGTCGCTTGCCTACCGACATTCAAGTTGTCGCCATGCGCAAGTTGCGCTTGCTCAACGCTGCGGCGCGGCTGGACGATTTGCGCGTTCCGCCCGGCAATCGTCTCGAGGCGCTGCGCGGCGACCGGAACGGACAGCATTCGATCCGCATCAATGATCAGTGGCGCATCTGTTTCGTCTGGACAGAAGGAGGAGCGGACGATGTCGAAATCGTCGACTATCATCGCTGACGGCCCGAACCCGACGCCCGGCGACATCCTGATGGAGGAGTTTCTGCGGCCGATGGGACTCAGCCAGACCGCGCTGGCGCAGGCCATCGGCGTGCCGCCGCGGCGGATCAACGAGATCGTCCTCGGCAAGCGCGCCATCACTGCCGACACGGACCTTCGGCTCGCCCGCTATTTCGGCCTGTCCGAAGGCTTCTTCCTGCGCCTGCAGGCAGACCACGATCTCATGGCGAAGAAGCGGGAAATCGGCGGCGTATTGAAAACGATCCGGCCGAGGGCGGCGTGAGGGCGGGCAGTCGCCCTCACATCCGGAACACGCCGAACTGCGTCGCCTCCACCGGCGCGTTGAGCGTCGCCGAGAAAGCGAGCGCCAGCACGCGGCGGGTTTCGGAGGGAAGAATGATCCCGTCGTCCCACAGCCGCGCCGTGGCGTGATAGGGCGAGCCTTCCTCCTCGTATTTCGCGCGGATCGGCGCCTTGAAAGCCTCTTCCTCCTCTTTGCTCCAGTCCTTGCCTTCGGCCTCGAAATTGTCGCGCTTGACCGTGGCGAGCACGCTCGCCGCCTGCTCCCCGCCCATCACCGAGATGCGCGCGTTCGGCCACATGAACAGGAAGCGCGGCTGATAGGCGCGCCCGCACATGCCGTAATTGCCGGCGCCGAACGAGCCGCCGACGACCAGCGTGATCTTCGGCACGCGCGCCGTCGCCACAGCGGTGACGAGCTTCGCCCCGTCCTTGGCGATGCCGCCCGCCTCGAACTGCCGCCCGACCATGAAGCCCGAGATGTTCTGCAGGAACAGCAGCGGCACGCCGCGCTGGCAGCACAGTTCGATGAAATGCGCGCCCTTCATCGCGCTTTCGGAGAACAGGATGCCGTTGTTGGCGACGATGCCGACCGGCATGCCGTGGAGATGCGCGAAGCCGGTGACGAGGCTCGTGCCGTAGCGCGCCTTGAACTCGTCGAACTCCGAGCCGTCGACGAGACGCGCGATCACCTCGCGAATGTCGTATTGCTTCTTCAGGTCGGTCGGAACCAGCGTCTCGAGATCCTCCGCCGCCAGCGCCGGCTCGCGCGGCGCGATCATCGCGACGTCCGGCCGCTTTGTCGTGTTGAGATTGGCGACGATGCGACGCACGATCGCCAGCGCATGCTCGTCATTCGCCGCAAAATGATCGGCGACGCCGGAGATGCGCGTATGCACGTCGGCGCCGCCGAGGTCTTCGGCCGAGACCACCTCGCCCGTCGCGGCCTTCACCAGCGGCGGTCCGGCGAGAAAGATCGTGCCCTGATTCTTCACGATCACCGTCTCGTCCGACATCGCCGGCACATAGGCGCCGCCGGCGGTGCAGGAGCCCATGACGCAGGCGATCTGCGGAATGCGCAGCGCCGACAGGTTCGCCTGATTGTAGAAGATGCGGCCGAAATGCTCGCGATCGGGAAACACGTCGGTCTGGTGCGGCAGGTTGGCGCCGCCGGAATCGACCAGATAGATGCAGGGCAGCCGGTTCTCGCGCGCGATCTCCTGCGCGCGAAGATGCTTCTTCACCGTCATCGGGTAGTAGGTGCCGCCCTTGATGGTCGAGTCGTTGCACACGATCATCACTTCGCGCCCCTCGACGCGGCCGATTCCGGCGATCATGCCGGCCCCGTGAATGTGATCGTGATACATGCCGTAGGCGGCGAGAGGCGCGATCTCGAGCAACGGCGAGCCCGGATCGATCAGCCTGAGCACGCGATCGCGCGGCAGCAGTTTGCCGCGCGACAGGTGACGCTGGCGCGTTTTCTCATTGCCGCCCGCCGCCGCCTCGACGCGTCGCGCCACAAGCTCGTCGCGCAATTGCCCCCACGCCGCGCGATTGGCGCGCGCGTCCTGCGACGACAGATCGGCGGAAGATTTCAGTATGGCCACGTCCTGTCCCCGGTCCTGTGTCTCGCGCCAGCGCTCAGATCGCTTCATAGTGGTCGATGAACCATTTCTCCTTCATCGCGTCGTCGACCAGCGCGCGGAAGGCGGACGTCGCCATCACCGCGTCCATATAGGCGCGGCTCGCCTTGCTCACCGCGACGTCGTAGACGTGCAGACGGTTCACCACCGGCGCGAAATAGGCGTCGGCGGCGCAGAACCTTCCGAACAGGAACGGCCCGCCCTTGCCATGCGCCTTGCGCGCCCCCGCCCACATCGCCTCGATGCGCGCGGCGTCCGCTTTCGCCTCGTCGGAGAGCGCGATGGCGCGCACCGGCCGGCGCAGATTCATCGGGCATTCGCGCCGCAGCGACTGGAAGCCGGCATGCATCTCCGCGCAGAGCGAGCGCGCCATGGCGCGCGCCGCGCGCGTCTTCGGCCAGATCGCCTTCTTCGGATATTTTTCGGCGACATATTCGAGCATCGCCAGCGAATCCCAGACGGTGAGATCGCCGTCGACCAGCGCCGGGCAGCGGCCGGAGGGCGAGTGTTTGAGGATCGCCTTGCGCGTCGTCGGCAGGTCGAGCGGGATGACGACCTCCTCGAACGGAATGCCGAGCTGCGCCAGCGCCAGCCACGGACGCACGGACCAGGACGAATAGGCCTTGTTGGCGATGATCAGTTTCAGCGGGCGGGCCATGTCTGCCTCTAGAGCGGCTTGCGATAGACGATGAAGGAGGAGCGCGGCACGATCGTGTCGTAGAGCGAGCGCGCCGCGCCGTTGTATTCCTGCGTCTGCCAGTAGACGCGGAAGGCGCCGGCCGCCTTGGCGTCGGCGAAGCAGGCTTCCATCAGTTCGCGCGCGACGCCGCCGCCGCGCGTGCCTTTCGCGACGTAGAGATCCTGCAGATAGCAGATCGGCTGCGTGCTCCAGGTCGAGCGGTGGAAGACGTAGTGCACGAGCCCGACCGGACCTTCGCCGCGATCGGCGACATAGCCGCGCACCTCGCCCTCGTCGGCGAGCAGCGACGACCACAGCGCGGCCGTCGCCTCCTTTGTCACGCTGCCTCGATAGAAAGCGATGTAGCCCGCCCAGAGCTCGCGCCAGCGCGCTTCGTCGCGCGCCGCGACGCGGCGGATTTCCTGCCAGGCCATCCTCAACCCTTCGCCGGTTCGCCGTGCCTGATGTGATACTCTTCGACCGGCCCGCCCGCCTTCTTCCAGGCGCCGAAGCCGCCCTCGATATGGGCGACGGGCTTCAGGCCCATGCGCGCCGCCGTCGCCGCGGCGAGCGCCGAGCGCCAGCCCCCGGCGCAGAAGAAGACGAATTTCTTGTCCTGCTGGAACTGCGGCTTGGCGTAGGGGCTTTCCGGATCGATCCAGAACTCCAGCATGCCGCGCGGACAATGGAACGCGCCGGGCATCCGGCCCTCGCGCTCGAGCTCGCGCGGATCGCGCAGATCGACGAGCACGACATCCTCGCGCCCGACCAGCGACAGCGCGTCGCCGACCGCGATCGTCTCGATCCTCGCATTGGCCTCGGCCAGCAGTTGCTTGTAGCCCGTGGTGATGGTCTGCGGCATCGGCGCCTCCTTGGGGCCTGTTGGATCACATCCCGCCGAGGCTTGCACCCCCCTGCCCCGCGCCGAAATGCGCGCGCAGGATGTCGGGCAGGCGCTCGGGCAGATCCTCGGCGATCAGCCCCGGCCCGATCGCCCGCCCCGTCGCCGCGTGCAGCCAGACCGCGGCGGCGCAAGCCTGAAACATCGGCAGGCCCTGCGCCGCAAGCCCGCCGATCAGCCCGGCGAGCACGTCGCCCGACCCGGCGGTGGCGAGCCACGGCGCGTCGACATCGAGGATCGCGGCGCGCCCGTCCGGCGCGGCGACCACCGTGTCCGCCCCTTTCGACACGACGACGGCGCCGATCCGCTGCGCCGCCGCCCGGGCCCGCGCCAGCCGGTCCCCCGGCAGCGGTCCGAACAGCCGCGCGAACTCCCCGTCATGCGGCGTCAGGGCGACGCCGTCGCGCCCGCCGATCGCCGCCGCCAGTTCGTCGGCGCGCCCGGCGAAGCTGGTCAGCGCATCGGCGTCGAGCACGACGGCGGCCGGCGAGGCGAGCGCGGCGCGCGCCATCGTCTCCAGCCGCTTGCCGACGCCGCCCGCCGGCCCGAGCACGACGGCGTTGTGGCGCCGGTCGGCGAGCAGGGCGGCGAGCGCCGCCGCGCCCTCGCAGGCCGTCAGCATGATCGCGGTGAGCTGCGCGGCCGCCGCCGCCGTCGCCGCCCGCGGCGCGGCGACCGTCACCAGACCGGCCCCGACCCGGAGCGCCGCGCGCGCCGCCAGCCGCGCCGCGCCGGTGCGCGTCGCCCCGCCGGCCGTGACGACGCAATGGCCGCGCGCATATTTGTGGCCGTCCACCGCTGGCGGCCGCCAGCTGTCGCGCCACGCCGCCGGGCCGACCGTGGAGATGCGCGGGCCGATCCCGGTCAGCGCCGAAGCCGGAATGCCGATGTCGGCGACGACGATGCGTCCGCACAGCATCCGCCCCGGCAGGAGGCAGTGGCCGGGCTTGCGGCGGAAG
>JAEULW010000345.1 GCA_016793505.1 Methylobacteriaceae bacterium
GAGGCTGATCTTGACGATGCTCTTGATCGACTTGAAGCCGTATTTCCACGGCAGCGCCAGGCGCAGCGGCGCGCCCATCTGCTTGGGCAGCGGCTTGCCATAGGCGCCGGTGACGAGGAAGGCGAGATCGTGCTGCGCCTCGGCGATGGTGATCCCCTCGACATAGGGCCAGGGATAGATGCGCGAGCGCTGGCCGAGCGCCATCTTCGGCTCCATGAAGGTCTCGAAGCGCACATAGCGCGCCGCAGACAAGGGCTTCGCCCGCGCCAGCAGCGCGGCGAGCGGAAAGCCCGTCCACGGAATGACGGCCGACCAGGTTTCGACGCAGCGCAGCCGATAGACGCGCTCCTCGAGCTGCGCCGAGCGGATCAGATCGTCGATGTCGAAAGTCTGCGGCGTCTCGACGAGGCCGTCGACGCGCACCGTCCACGGCCGGATCTTCAGGCTGTCGGCGACGCGCCAGGTCGACTTGCCCGAGCCGAGCTCGATGAAATTGTTGTAGCGCGTCGCCGCCGCCTCTGCGGTGATCGGCGAAGAAACCTTGTAGGCCTCGTTGCGCTTGACCGGATAGAGCGCGATCGTCGGATCGTCGCCGACGCGTTGCGCCGCCGCCTCGTCCGAACAGCCCGCGGTAACCAGCGCCGCCCCGCCCGCGATCAGCGCGCGCCGGCTCATCAGCAGCGCTTCGGGCGTCGCCTCACGCTCCGGAATCATCCAGCTCTTGCGGCGGCTTATCAGCATGGGCGCGGGTCTCCGGAGAGCGGCCCTCCCTAGCTAGGGCGCGGCCGCCGGGCTGGCAAATCACGAGCCGCTGAGCGGCGCGTGCGCATCGCGCGTCGGCATGAACACCGAGGAATCGAAGCGGAACACCTCTTCGCCATACTGGTTGCGCCCCGCGCTCGTATGCGAGACCACCGCCCAGCCCGGCCGCGACACGCGCCGCGCCGCAACCACGGTCGAGGAGTAGGAGACCGTGTCGCCGACATAGACCGGCTTGAGCCAGCGCAGATCGCGATAGCCGGGTGAAGGCCCGGACATCGCCGGCGCCTCGCCGCGCGCCCTGCGCGCCGCGTCGGCCCGCTCGCGCGCCGCGATCATCAGCCGCATCCAGGCGCAGGCGGTCTGCCAGCCGGACGCCGCGACGCGGCCGAACGGGCTCGCCGCGGCGGCCGCCTCGTCGAGATGGAAGGGTTGCGGATCCCACTGCCGGGCGAAGTCGACGACGCCGTCGCGATCGAACCGCCAGGCGCCGAGCTGCGCCGTCGCGCCGACGACGACATCCTCGAACGTCAGCGCCATCGTCCCGTCCGGCGAGACCGGCGGCGCGGCGACCTCCGGCCCCGGCGCCGGCGCGTCATAGGAGCCGGGCGGCGGCGGCGGCGCGTCGCGCCGGGCGAACAGGATGGCGTTGCGCTGCGTCATCACGATCTCGCCGCGCTGGTTCATCACCTCGAACAGGAAGCGCCCGATCCCCGCGCCCGGCCGCGAGGCGGAGGGCCGCGCCTCGAGCACGGTGCGGCGCACGCTCAGCCGGTCGCCCGGCCGCACCGGCTTCAGCCAGGCCATCTCCTCGATCCCCGGCCCGCCGAGCGAGGTCGAATCCTCGATCCAGGCGTCGCAATTGATCCGCATCAGCAGGCAGGCCGAGTGCCAGCCCGAGGCGGTGAGCCCGCCCAGAATCGAGGCCCGCCCCGCCGCCTCGTCGAGATGGAAGGGCTGCGGGTCCCATTGCCGGGCGAAGTCGACGATCTCCCCGGCCGTCACCAGCCGGTCGCCATATGTCGCGACCTCGCCCGGTTTGATATCCTCGAACGACCAGCGCGGCATGGCGACCTTCGGCATAGGGATGTCGTGGCGCGGTTCTAGCCGGGGGCGCGCGGCTTGTCGCGGGCCGCCGGCGCAGACGAGGCCCGCCGCAGACGATGGACCGACCGACCCACCACTGGATCGACGCCTACGCCCCGCTCGCCGATCTCGACGGCGCGACACGGGACGCCTTCCGGGCGTTGCGTCCGCGCGCCGCGCCGGCCGGCGCCGTGCTGTTTGCGCCAGGCTCGGCCTGTCAGGGCTTCGTGCTGGTGCTGTCCGGCCGGGTGCGCGTCGACATGACCGGCCGCGGCGGCCGCACGCTGCTGCTCTACCGCGTTGGCCCGTCCGAGACCTGCGTCCAGACGACGCTGTGCATGCTCGGCGAGTCCTTCTACACGGCCGAGGGCGTCGCCGAGACGCCGATCGACTTCGTCGTCGTGCCCCCGCCCCTGTTCGAGCGCGCCATGGCCGATTCCGACGCCTTTCGCCGCTTCGTCTTCGCCCGCTTCGCCGCCCGCCTCGGCGAGATGATGCGGCTGCTCGAGACCATCGCCTTCGTCCGCGTCGACGCCCGCCTCGCCGCCGCCCTGTGCGCCCGCGCCGGCGAGGGCGCAGCGGCCAGCCTCGCCGTCACCCACCAGCAGCTCGCCGAGGACGTCGGCACGGCGCGCGAGGTCGTCAGCCGCCAGCTCGAAGGCTTCCGCCGCGACGGACTGGTGGCGCTGCGGCGCGGCCGCATCGACATTCTCGACCGGCCCGGCCTCGAGTCGCTGGCCGGGGTGACATGATCACCGACGCGCCGCCGGCGTCGCGTTAGACCCTTCGCCATGGCCGCGCCGCGGCCCTGTTCCGGAGAGACTTCTGATGATCAAGAATGTCGGCGGCGTCGACCGCATCCTGCGCATCGTCGCGGGCCTCGTGCTCCTGTCGCTGGTCTGGCTGGTGCCGACCAACTGGGGCTGGATCGGCGTCGTGCCGCTGGTGACCGGCCTGTTCCGCTTCTGCCCGCCCTATGCGCTGTTCGGCTGGAACACCTGTTCGATGAACGAGCGCAAGGCGTAAGGCGTCGGCGCCGGCTCAGCCCGGCGCGGACAGAATCTCGGCGAGCGACTCCGGCTTCGGAGCGCTTTTCGTCGGCGCGGGGCGGATGTCGTCGATCCGCCACGCGCCGGCCTCGCGCCTCACTGCGACGTCGATGACGGTCTTCAGCGCGCCGTTGCGGAAGGTCACGCGCACGCTGGCGGTCTCGCCCGCCTGCCTCGTCACCGCAAAGCGCGGGTCCGCAATCGTCCCGTCCTGCCCGTTCAGGAAAGGATCGAAATCGAGCCTGCCGACACCGCCCTCGCGCTTCTTGTCGGTGTCGTCCGCCTCCAGCAGCCTGACGATGCGCGCCGTGAACAGCTTGCGGCGATGCGCCGCCTCCCAGGGCGAGGCGAGCTTCGTCGGCAGGTCCTTCTCGTAGGACTCGATCGACGCCATCTCGATGCGCCAGGCCTCGCGCACGATCGCCGCGGGATCGCCCGATTGCGCCTGCGCCGGCGCGGCGAGACACAGCAGACAGAAAACGACGAGCGCGCGGATCATGGAGAGGCCCTCCCGCGCGACAGTGTGACGTCGCCGCCCGGCGACGCCGTGCGCCGCCGCACGCGCCGTCAGTTGGCGAAGCGGAAATGCAGCACGTCGCCGTCGGCGACGACATAGTCCTTGCCCTCGAGCCGGAATTTTCCGGCCTCGCGCGCGCCGGCCTCGCCCCGGTTCGACACATAGTCGTCATAGGCGATCGTCTCGGAGCGGATGAAGCCCTTCTCGAAATCGGTGTGGATGACGCCGGCCGCGGCGGGCGCGCGCGTGCCCTTCTCGATCGTCCAGGCCCGCGCCTCCTTCGGCCCGACGGTGAAGTAGGTGACGAGATGCAACAGGTCGTAGCCGGCGCGGATGACGCGGTTGAGGCCGGGCTCGGTCAGGCCCACGGCCTCCAGAAAATCGGCCTGGTCCGCGGCCGGCATCACCGCGATCTCGCTCTCGATCTTGGCCGAGACGACGACCGCGACGGCGCCTTCCTCGGCCGCGCGCTGCTTCACCAGTTCGGAGTATCGGTTGCCCTTGTCGGCCGACTCCTCCTCGACGTTGCAGACATAGAGCACCGGCTTCGACGAGATCAGCCCGAGCGCCTCGAACGCCTTGCGCTCCTCCGGGCTGTTCATGGCGACGCGCGCCGGCCGCCCCTCGCGCAACGGGACGAGGCAGCGGTTCATCAGGTCGAACAGCTCCTTCGCTTCCTTGTCGCCGCCCTTGGCGCGCTTCTCCTGCGCCACGACGCGCTTCTCGAGGCTTTCGAGATCGGCCAGCATCAGCTCGGTCTCGATGATGTCGATGTCGCCGATCGGATCGATGCGATTCTCGACATGCGTCACGTCGCCATCCTCGAAGCAGCGCACGACATGCGCGATGGCGTCGCATTCCCGGATGTTGGCGAGAAACTGGTTGCCGAGCCCCTCGCCCTTCGAGGCGCCGCGCACGAGGCCGGCGATGTCGACGAAGGTCAGCCGCGTCGGGATGATCTCCTTCGAGCCGGCGATGGCGGCGAGCGTCTCGAGCCTCGGATCGGGCACGGCGACGTCGCCGACATTCGGCTCGATGGTGCAGAACGGATAGTTCGCCGCCTGCGCCGCCGCGGTCTGCGTCAGCGCGTTGAAGAGCGTCGACTTGCCGACATTCGGCAGGCCGACGATGCCGCATTTGAAACCCATGGGGAGAGGCTCGTCGGGGAGGGCCGGCGCGGGCCGGCGGGATCGGGCCGCTTCTTGGGCGAGCGAGGCCGGAAAAGCAAGCGCGCTGCGTCTTGAACGAAGCCGCGCGGCGTGCTCTAGCCAGCCCATGACGCTCGACACCTGCCCCTGCCGCCGCCTCGAGGCGAACCCGCTCACGCTCGCGCAATGCTGCGGCCCGATCCTCGCCGGCGCGCCGGCGCCGACCGCCGAGGCGCTGATGCGCTCGCGCTATTCGGCCTTCGCGACCGGAAACATCGACTATCTGTTCGAGTCCCTCGCGCCCGAAGCGCGCAAGGATTTCGACCGCAAGTCGACGACCCACTGGGCGAAGTCGTCGGACTGGCGCGGCCTCGAGATCGCCGCTGCGGACAAGGGCGGGCCGGACGATCAGACCGGCGTCGTCGAATTCGTCGCCCATTTCGTCATGGACGGCGAAACCCGCGCCCATCGCGAACGCTCCTCCTTCCGCCGCAACCCCGAGACCGGCGGCTGGTGGTTCGTCGACGAGGCGAAGGAGAAGAAGGCGCCTCTGGTGCTGGGCAGGCAGCCCGGCCGCAACGACCCCTGCCCCTGCGGCTCGGGCAAGAAATACAAGAAGTGCTGCGGCGCGTAGACGCCCTTCAGGCGACGAGGGACGCCAGACGCAGCCCGAGCGGCGCCTGCGTCAGCACGACGAGAAACACGGGAATTGCGAAAGGCAGATAGGGCGCGGACCGCCTGCCGTCGCTGTCGAGCGGACCGATCATACCCCACGCCATCGTCGCGCCCATCGAAACGGCGATGAAGACGAGGAGCGACGCGTCAGGCCCCAGCCACAGTGCGCAGGCCGCGATCAGCTTCCAGACGCCTGCCGACATGAATCCGCCGAGCGTCATGCCGGCGACGAGAACAACGAGGGCGACGCCGACATGGGCGCCGACCTCGCCAAGGGGCAGGCGAACGAGCAGCGCGGCGACAAAGAAGGCGCCGACGATGGCGAGGACGAAGCGGTTCGGAATGGTTCTCATCGCGTCATTCTGCGACGCCGTCTTGAAGCAACCGTAAAGGCCGCGGCCCGGCCGCGCCTGACGCGCCTCGCCCTGCGATTGCGCTGGGCGCGAGGCGCTCTGGCGCCGTCGAGCCGCCGCAGGCCTCGTCCTGAGCCCGTCGAAGGACGAGATCGCCGGCCGCGCCCGGCGCGCTGCGCGATCAAGCAAACGTGACCGGCGCGCCTGCGGCCCCGGGCTAGGCTCGCCGACCCGCCCCGGAGACCCGCGCCATGCCCGCCGTCCTGCGCCTCGCCCTGCTCGCGCTTCTCGCCCTCGCCGCGCCCGCCTTCGCCCAGTCCGAACGCGTGCGCGGAACGATCGAGGCGGCCGATGCGGCGTCGATCACCGTGAAAACCGCCAACGGCCCGATCAAGGTGAACCTCGCGCCGAATTTTTCGGTCGGCGGCGTGACGAAGGCCGCGCTCGCCGACGTGAAGCCCGGCGCCTTCATCGGCGTCGGCGCGAAGCCGCAGCCGGACGGCGCGCTGCGCGCCATCCAGATTTTCATCTTCCCCGAGGCGATGCGCGGCACGGGCGAGGGCCACCGCCCCTGGGCGGTCCTGCCCGAAACGACGATGACCAACGCCACCGTCGCCGACACGGTGACCTCGGTGAACGGCCCGCTGCTGACGCTGAAATACAAGGATGGCGAGCAGAAGGTCGTCGTTCCCGACGACGCCTACTTCATCACCGCCGCGCCGGCGGACAAGAGCGAGCTCAAAGCCGGCGCGATGGTGACGCTCAACGCGACGATCGGCGCCGACGGCGCGTTGACGACGACGCGCGTCTCGATCGTCAAACCGGGGACGACGCTGCCCTACTGAGGCGCGCGCTCGATGTGCATCATGTCGGCGCTGATCAGCCAGCCCTCGGGATATTTGCGGAAATAGACCAGCGAACGCCCGGCGATCTTCGCCGTCGGGCCGACCTCCGCGCGCCATTCCCAGTAGATCGCCGCCCGGTCGGCGCCGATGTCGGCGTTGATGCGCGAGAAGGCGATGGCGTTGCGCCCCGCCGCAAAATTGCGGCGGAACACGGCCGCGATCGCCTCGCGTCCATTGATCGGCGGCGCGCCGGGCGCGACCATCAGCGCGTCGGGCGCATAGAGCGCGGCGATGCGCGCCGCATCGCCCGCCGCGGTGGCGGCGACGAAGATGTCCGCCGCCTCGCGCGGCTGCGCGAGCCCGGCGGTCTGCGCCGGTGCGGCGGCCGGAAACGACAGCGCTGCGCAGACCGCTGCGACGCGCCATGCGCGCCCGATCATCGCGACCATCGACAAACCTCCCGCGGACCCCGTCGCAGCGCGACGGCGCCGGCCAGCATCGCATGCCGGCCCGAAAAGCAAAGCGCGACGGGCGCTCAGGCCGCGCCGGGCCGTTTCACGTCCGAAAAGCCCGCCGCCTCCATGCCCAGATGCACCTTGTTCTGGAACTTGGCGTCCGCCCCGGCGGCGAGCAGGCCGGCGTTGCGCGCGACGAGATCGCACAGCGTCGCCACCCAGTCGCGCTCGCCCTTGCCGAAATCGTTCAGCACATACGCATGCACGAGGTCCTTGACGCCGGGATGGCCGATGCCCATCCGCACCCGGCGGAACTCGGCGCCCATGTGCTGGGCGATCGAGCGCAGGCCGTTGTGGCCGGCCGCCCCGCCGCCGGTCTTCATGCGCAGCTTGCCAGGGGCAAGATCGAGTTCGTCATGAAAGACGACGATGTCGCCGACCGGAATTTTCAGAAAGCGCGCCGCCTCGCCGACGCTGCGGCCGGACTCGTTCATGTAGGTCAGCGGCTTCAGGAGGATGACGCGCTCCTCGCCGATCGTCGCCTCCGTCGCCTCGCCATGGAAGCGGCGGCGGAACGGCGCGGCGCGCGCCTCGCGGGCGATCGCCTCGATCGCCATGAAGCCGATATTGTGGCGGTTCGCCTCGTATTCGCGGCCCGGATTGCCGAGCCCGACGAAGAGCAGCATGGCGGCCCCTCAAAGGAAAAGGGCGCCGCTTGCGGCGGCGCCCCGATCATGGCGATGCGACGCCGTCACTTCTTCTTGGCGTCGGCGGCGGGCTTGGCCGCAGCCGCGGCGGGCGCGGCGGCCGGCGCGGCGGCGGCGGTCGCAGCCGCGGCGGCGGCAGGCGCCGCTTCTTCGCGCATCGTCGTCGGCGGAGCGATGGTCGCCACCGTGAAGTCGCGGTCGGTGATCGTCGGCCTGCAGCCCTCGGGCAGCTTGATCGCCGAGATGTGCAGCGAGTCGTTGATGTCGTAGCCCGCCATGTCCGCCGTGATGAACTCCGGGATGGCGTCGGCCGGCACCCGCATCTCGACCGCGTGGCGCACCACGTTGAGCGTGCCGCCGCGCTTGATGCCCGGCGCCGTCTCGACATTGATGAAATGCACCGGCACCGCGACGCGGATCGTCGACCCGGCGCGCAGGCGCATGAAGTCGACATGCATCGGCGTGTCGCGCACCACGTCGAGCTGATAGTCGCGCGGGATGCAGCGCTCCTTGCGGCCGGCGACGTCGATCTCGAAGATCGTCGTCAGGAAGCGTCCGGCGTAGATGAGCTGGTTGATCTCCTTGAAGTCGATCGAGATCGTCTCGGGCGCGGCGCCGCCGCCATAGATCACTGCAGGAACGCGACCCTCACGGCGAACGCTGCGGGCGGCCCCCTTGCCGCTTCCGCCGCGGACCGTGGCCGCGAGCTTTTTCGTCTCGGCCATATCCGTCATCCTTGTTCAAAGAGCGCCCGTCGCCTCCAGGGGTGTCGGAGCGGAGCGCGGCCGGCTTTTAGGGTGACAGACGGCCTGCGGTCAAGGCTGCGCGGGCGGGCAGCGATCAACAATAGGACGACTTTCCGTCACCCACGTCCCGCGCCGCCCCCCGTCATTGCGAGGAGCGCAGCGACGACGCAATCCACCCGGCGACCGCGGTCGCCCAGCCTCAGTCGAACAGGCTCGACACGCTCTCTTCCTTCGCCGTGCGGGCGATCGCCTCGCCGATCAGCGGGGCGATCGAGATGACGCGGATGTTCTTGGCCACCCGCACCGCCTCGGTCGGCTGGATCGTGTCTGTCAGAACGAGCTGCTTCAGCTTCGAGGCCGAGATGCGGGCCACCGCCCCGCCCGACAACACGCCATGCGTGATGTAGGCGTGGACCTCCTTGGCCCCCTGCGCCAGCAGCGCGTCCGCGGCGTTGCACAGCGTGCCGCCGGAATCGACGATGTCGTCGACGAGGATGCAGCACTTGCCCTCGACCTCGCCGATGATGTTCATCACCTCCGATTCGCCGGCCCGCTCGCGCCGCTTGTCGACGATGGCGAGCGGCGCGTCGATGCGCTTGGCCAGCGCCCTTGCGCGCACCACGCCGCCGACGTCGGGCGAGACCACCATCACCTCGGAGACGTCCATCCGCTCCTTGATGTCGCGCACCATCACCGGCGCGCCGTAGAGATTGTCGACCGGGATGTCGAAAAAGCCCTGAATCTGCCCGGCGTGCAGATCGACGGTGAGCACCCGGTCGGCCCCGGCGCGGGTGATCAGGTTGGCGACCAGCTTGGCCGAGATCGGCGTTCGCGGCCCGGGTTTGCGGTCCTGCCGGGCGTAGCCGAAATACGGCATGACGGCGGTGATGCGGCGCGCCGAGGCGCGGCGCAGCGCATCCGTCATGATCAGGAGCTCCATCAGGTGATCATTCGTCGGGAACGAGGTGGACTGGACGATGAAGGCGTCCTTGCCGCGCACGTTCTCCTGAATTTCGACGAAAATCTCCATATCGGCGAAGCGCCGCACCTGACAGCGGGTCAGCGGTTCGCCGAGATAGGCGGCGATCGCCTCGGCGAGCGCTCCGTTGGAATTGCCCGCGAGGATTTTCATCGCACCCGCCATCGCTCGCCCCCGGCCTTGCGGCCTCCGTCGCCGCGGGTCAGGCGCGGCGACGCGGCGGGATTTACCAGTGTCGCCAGCCCCTCACAACCGCCGGGACGGGGGGAATCGAACACTGTCCACGCCGAAAATCGGGCGCCTATTCGGCCGGGGCGAAACTCAGCGCCGGGCCGGACCGGGCGCCGGGGCGGGCCGGGGCGGCCGGCGCCTTCGCCGCGGCGATCGCCTCCGGCGTATTGGACAGGAAGGCGGCCAGATCGTCGGCGCTCTTGGCCGCGAGGCTGGCGAGCGCCGCCTCGTCGAGCCCCTCCCACGGATCGCCGCCGGCGCGCGCCTTGACGACGATCTCGTCGCTCATCCGCTGCGCCCGGCGCTTGCCGGAATCGAACACGTCCCAGACATAGGTGACGGCGACGCCCTCCTTGGCCGGGGCGGCGGAGAGATAGCCGCGCAGATGGTAGCGGGCCTTGGCGGCTTCGGCGAAGACGATCTCGCGCGCCCCGGATTCGGCCCTCAGCGCCGCGGCGAAACGGCTCGCCACCGACTCCGGCGCGCCGTCGACGCTGACCAGCGCCACTTCCGCGCCTTTCGGGCTCACGTCGGCGCGGCGGGCGATCTCGGACCGGGCGACGGAAGGACGGGCCTCGCTGACCGTGTCGACGCAGCCCGCCAGAGCCGGAGCGAATGCCAGCGCGACGCAGGCGAACAAGCGCCGGCGCGACGCGCGCGCCGCAGCGGAACCGGACATCGACGCACTCCCGCCGTCTTGTCCGCCCCTTGCCGGGGCGGCTGCGGCGGGAATTTGACTAGCCCGCTTTGACGACGAGGTCCAGATCGGCGGCGTTCAGCGGCTCGGCGCCGGACGCCCCGACGCGATAGGTGCGGCCGAGGCACATCGCCGTCTCGCTCGCCGAATCCATCAGGATCATATGGGCGAAGAAGATCTGGTTCTCGGCGATCTCCTGGTCGTTGCGCTCGAAAAACATCGGCGGGTCCATCCAGGACGGCGTGAACTTCGCGCCCAGCGCATAACCGCAGGCGTTGAGCCGGTGCTGCGACAGGCCGCGCGCGTCGAAGACGCGGGCATGCGCGGCGTAGACGTCGCCGGCGGTGCGGCCCGGCCGCAGCTCGCGCTCGCAGGCGATCAGCGCCTCCTTCGCCGCCGCATGATAGGCGCGATGCAGCGGCTTCGGCGCGCCGACGACATGCGTGCGCATGATCGCCGCATGATAGTGGCGCCAGACGCCGGCGAATTCGAGCGTGATCTGATCGTCGGCGTCGAGCCGGCGGCGGCCGGACTTGTAGCGGCACAGCAGCGCGTCGCCGCCCGAACCGATGATGAATTCATTGGCCGGATAGTCGCCGCCCGCCGCAAAGATCGCCGCGTGCTGGGCCGCCAGAATCTCGCCCTCGTCGGCGCCGGCGCGCGTCGCCGTGATCGCCGCCGCGTCGGCGAGGTCGGAAAGCCGCGCCGCCGCGCGCACGCAGGCGATCTCCTCCGCCGACTTCGTCACGCGCAGCCGCGCGACGAGGCGCGAGGCGTCGACGAGGTCGCACCGCCCGGCCAGCGCCGCCTCGAGCCGCCGGCCATGGAAGGCGGTGAGCCCGTAGCTGTCGAACTCGACGCCGAGCCGGCCCCTCGCGCCGACGTCGGCGAGCATCGTCGCGCAGTCGCGCGCCGGATCGGCGTCGACCGCGTCCTTCCAGATGCGGATGTCGGCGATATTGGAGGTGCGCTGCGCCTGCCTGAGATCAGCCGAGCGCGTCAGCAGCGTCATGCGCCCGTCGGCGCCGACGAACAGGCACTGGAAGAAGCAGAAGCCGAACGTGTCGTAACCCGTCAGCCAGTACATCGACTCCTGCGCAAACAGCAGCAGCCCGTCGAGCCGCTCCGCCGCCATCGCGGCGATGAGGCGCTGCTTGCGGGCGGACATTTCGGCGGCGGAAAAATGCACGGGCATGGCGGCCTCCCGGCCCACAGGCATAGCGCCCCCGGCGCGCCGCGCAAGCCGCTCAGCGCCGGCGCGCCAGAAAGGTCATGCGCGCCTGATTGTGGCCGATGTTGCGCGCCTCGCGCGCGCCGGAAAAGCCGTGCGCGTCGAGCAGCCGCGCCATCGCCTCGCCGGCGTAGGTCGTCAGCGGATTTTCGGCGCGCAGCTTGCGGTAGTCGGAAAAGAAGGTCCGCGCCAGACCTGCGGCCGCAGCGAACAGAAAGCCGCCCTGCAAGGCGAAGGTCATCAGCGCCTTGACGTCGTCGAGCGGACCGACGTCAGGCGGAATGACGTCGCCGAGGATCAGCTTGCCGCCCGGCTTCAGCTTGCCGCGCCAGAAATCGAGCAGCGCGACGAACTCCTCGCGCGTCAGATATTGCAGCAGCGAATTGACGACGACGGCGTCGAGACTCTCGTCGGCGAGCCCGGCGAGCCCGGCGTCGTCGAGCACGCCGATGCGCGCGTCGTCGGAAAAGCGCGCGGCGAGTTTCTGCTGAACGCTCGGCGCGGCGTCATAGAGGTAGAGCCGGCTGCAGGCCGCCGCGACCGCGTCCGCCGAAAGCGCCTCGCCCGCCCCGTGGTCGAGCGCGACGCCGCCCTTGGGCAACAGCGCCACGATGTCGCGCGCAATGCGCTCGTAATGCAGCGTCTTGTGGCGGGCGTTGACGTAGATCGCGTGCTCGCCGTCCCAGAACTCGCGCCAGTTCATGCGCTGCGCCCCGACGCCGTCACTGCGAGCGCAGCGAAGCAATCCATCGGCGAGGCGCCCCAGGCCCGGCGTGGATCGCTTCGTCGCTGCGCTCCTCGCGATGACGGCGCAGCCCTCATTTCTTGCGCGCGTCCATCAGCTCGACGAAGCGTGCGAACAGATAGTGCGAATCCTGCGGCCCCGGGCTCGCCTCGGGATGGTGCTGCACCGAGAAGGCGGGCCGGTCGGTCAGCGCGATGCCGCAATTGGTGCCGTCGAACAGCGAGACATGCGTCTCCTTCACATTCGCCGGCAGCGTGTCGCGATCCACGGTGAAGCCGTGGTTCATCGACACGATCTCGACTTTCCCGGTGGTGAAGTCCTTCACCGGATGGTTCGCGCCGTGATGGCCCTGCGGCATCTTCATCGTCTTCGCGCCGACCGCGAGCGCCATCATCTGATGGCCGAGGCAGATGCCGAAGGTCGGCGTGCCGGACGCGAGGATCGCGCGGATCGTCGGCACGGCGTATTTGCCGGTCTCGGCCGGATCGCCGGGCCCGTTCGACAGGAACACCCCGTCCGGCTTCAGCGCCAGCACCTCCTCGGCGCTCGCGGTGGCCGGCACGACGATCACGTCGCAGCCCTGATCGGCGAGCAGCCGCAGGATGTTGCGCTTGACGCCGTAGTCGAGCGCCACGACGCGCCGCTTTGCGTCCGCGCGCCGGCCATAGCCGTCGCCGAGCCGCCACGTCGTCTCGTCCCACGAAAAGCGCTGCGTCGCGCCGACGCTCGGCACCAGATCCATGCCGTCGATGCCCGGCCAGGCCTTCGCTTCGGCCGTGAACGCGGCGCGGTCGAAGACGCCGTCCGGCGCATGCGCGATGACGGCGTTGGGCATGCCCCTGTCGCGGATCAGCGCGGTCAGCGCGCGCGTGTCGACGCCGGAAATGCCGATGATCCCGCGGGCCTTCAGCCAGGCGTCGAGATGGCGCGTCGCGCGGAAGTTCGAGGGCTCGGTGATCGGCGCGCGCAGGATGACGCCGCGCGCCCCGGCGCTCTGGGCGAGGTTGACGGTCTCGACGTCCTCCTCGTTGGTCCCGACATTGCCGATGTGCGGAAAGGTGAAGGTGATGATCTGCGCGGCGTAGGAGGGATCGGTGAGGATCTCCTCGTAGCCGGTCATCGCCGTATTGAAGCAGACCTCGCCGACCGCCGAGCCGACGGCGCCGAGGCCGACGCCCTCGATCGCCGTGCCGTCGGCCAGCACGATGAGGCCCGTGGCGCGCGGCGTCGTCCATCCGGCGGGGGCGGCAGCGCCCGCTTTGTCTTGAACTTCGGTCATGGCGGCTCTAATCGGTTGGCGCGCGCATGGGCCGCGTCGCAGGGCGCGAAGTCGTTCCACGGGCGTTCGGACGGGCGCGGAACCTAGGCGAGGCCCGGCGGAGCGTCAACCGGCGCGCCGGTTGCAGACAGGAAAGGCCGCGCCGATGCGCGAGACGTTCACCGAGATGCTCAAGACCGCCATGAAGGCGGGCGACAAGCCGCGGGTCGCGACCGTGCGACTCATCCAGGCGGCGCTCAAGGACCGCGACATCGAGGCGCGCGGCCAGGGCAAGACGGTGTCCGACGACGACATCCTCGCGCTCCTGCAGAAGATGGTGAAGCAGCGCCAGGATTCGATCGCGCTCTACGAACAGGGCGGCCGCAAGGACCTCGCCGATCAGGAGCGCGCCGAGATCGCCATCATTTCCGAGTTCCTGCCCAAGGGCATGGACGAGGCCGAGATCGCCGCCGCGATCCGGGCCGCCATCGCCGAGACCGGCGCCGCCGGTCCGAAGGAGATGGGCAAGGTGATCGGCGCGCTGAAGGCGAAATACGCGGGCCGCATGGATTTCGGCAAGGTCAGCCCGGCGGTCAAGGCGGCGCTCGGCGGTTGAGTCGCCGGCGCGCGCCTCTTGCGCCGCCGCGTCCCGCCGCCCATCTCCCGTTCGACGCTTCGGAGACCCGCCATGACCCAGCCCCGCGCCCGCCTCCTCGACGAATTCGCCCGCCTCGCCACCGATGCGGTCGGCATGGCGCAGGGCGTCAAGCGCGAGGCCGAGACCGTCATTCGCGCCCAGGCCGAAAAACTGCTCGCCACCATGGACGTGGTGACGCGCGAGGAATTCGAGGCGGTGCGCGACATGGCGCTCGCCGCGCGCGACGAGAACGACCGTCTCGCCCGCCGTCTCGCCGAACTCGAATCGCGCTTCGGCCAGACGGGCGGCCAGTCCGGCCAGTGATCGGCGCATTCTCCACAGCCGGTCGGTTATCCGACTGATTCTGTGGACGCTCCCGCCGGAACGCTGGACCGGCGGCCGCGAATCCGCGAGCGTCTGCGGCAGCCGGCGTTCGCGGTTCGTTGCGACTCGCCGCGCATCTATAGTCGCTTGAGGCAGGTGATTCGCCCGGTGGGCGGCGTCCGGCGCAACCGGACGGCGATCGCGTCCTGCGCGTCGAAAGCGTTGCGGAACGGCGGTCGGGAGCTGCGGTCAGATGTCATTGCAAGAAGTGTCGGCCGGTCGCGCCGAGCATCCCGTCGACATCGTCGAGCGGGTGGCCTCGCAGCAGGACTGGGCCTTCGAGCGCGCCGAGGACGACGAGATTTCGATCTCCGCCGCCGGCCGCTGGGCGAGCTACGACGTCTCCTTCACCTGGCTGCCGGACCTCGAGGCGCTGCATATCGCCTGCGCCTTCGATCTGAAGCTGCCCGAGCCGCGCCGCGCCGAGGCCGCCAGGCTCGTCGCACTGATCAACGAACAGCTCTGGGTCGGGCATTTCGATCTCTGGCCGGCGCAGGGGCTGGTGATGTTCCGCCACGCGCTGCTGCTGGCCGGCGGCGTCGAGGCCAGTTCGCGCCAGTGCCTCGGCATGCTGGAGGCCGCGCTCGAGGCCTGCGAGCGGCATTATCAGGCCTTCCAGTTCGTCGGCTGGGCCGGCAAGAGCGCCCGCCAGGCGCTCGACGCGGCGATGTTCGAGACCGTCGGAGAGGCCTGACATGGCGCTGCCCGCCTCGCTCGTGCTCGTCGGCGCCGGCAAGATGGGCGGCGCGATGCTGGAGGGCTGGCTCGCGCTCGGCCTGCCGCCCGCCGCCGTCACGGCGCTCGATCCCGCGCCCTCGGACGAGATGAAGGCGCTCGCCGCCGCGCGCGGCTTCGCCCTCAATCCGCCGGCTGGGACGGTCGCTCCGCCGGAGACGCTCGTGCTGGCGGTCAAGCCGCAGATGCTCGACGCCGCCGCCCCGTCGATCGCGCCTCTGGTCGGGCCGGGGACGCTGATCGTCTCCGTCATGGCGGGCAAGACCATCGCCGACATCAAGGCTCGCCTGCCCGCGAGCGCCGTGGTCCGCGCCATGCCGAACACGCCGGCCGCGGTCGGCCGCGGCGTCGCCGCGCTCGTCGCCGGCCCCGGCGTCTCATCGGCGCAGCGCGATGTCGCGACGGCGCTGCTCGGCGCCGTCGGCCGGGTCGAGTGGCTCGACGACGAGGCGCTGATCGACGCCGTCACCGCCGTCTCCGGCTCGGGCCCGGCCTATGTCTTCCTGCTCGCAGAGACGCTGGCGAAAGCCGGCGAGGCCGCCGGCCTGCCGGCCGGCCTGTCGGCCCGCCTCGCCCGCGCCACCGTCGAGGGGGCGGGCGAACTGCTCTTCCGCGCCGCAGACGTCGCCCCGTCGCGGCTGCGTGAAAACGTCACCTCGCCCGCCGGCACGACGGCGGCCGCCCTCGCCGTGCTGATGGCCGGGGACGGATTGCAGCCGCTGATGACCCGCGCCGTCGCCGCGGCGAAACGGCGGGCTGAGGAGCTGTCGGGCTGACATCGCCGGCCCGCCGCGCTACAGGGCGCAGCGATGCTGTCGCGCCAGATCTCCGCCTTCGCGCTCGTCGGCGCGCTCGCCGCGCTCGCCCATTACGGCGCGCTGATCGGCCTCGTGGAAGCCGCGGGCTGGCGGCCCGTTCCGGCGACGCTGGTCGGCTATCTCGCCGGCGGACTCGTCTCCTATGTCCTGAACCGTCGCCACACCTTTGCGAGCGACCGGCCGCATCAGGAGGCGGGCTGGCGCTTCGGCGTGGTGGCGGGCGTCGGCTTCTGCCTCACCTGGGCGCTGATGCATCTTTTCGTCGACAGGCTCGCCGCGCCCTATCTGCCGGCGCAGATCGCCACCACCCTCGTCGTCATGGCCTGGAGCTTCCTCGCCAACAAGCTCTGGACCTTCGGCCCCGCCCCGCCCTGACGCGCTCAGGGCCAGCGCACCCGCGGCGGCAGCGACGACAGGATCGATTCGACATTGCCGCCGGTCTTCAGGCCGAAGATCGTGCCGCGGTCGTAGATCAGGTTGAACTCGACATAGCGCCCGCGCCGGACCAGCTGCTCCTCGACATCCGCCGCGCTCCACGGGTTCGCCATGTTGCGCCGCGCCAGCTTCGGATAGATGTCGAGAAAGCTCTCGCCGACGTCGCGCGTGAAGGCGAAATCCGCCTCCCAGGCCGAATTGCCCGCGTCGCCCGCGCTGTTGAGGTAGTCATAGAAAATGCCGCCGATCCCGCGCGGCTCGTTGCGGTGCTTGAGAAAGAAATACTCGTCGCACCACGCCTTGTAGCGGCCGTGATCGGCGACGCCGGCATGCCGCGCGCAGGCCCCCGCCATGGCCGCGTGGAAGTCGATCGAATCGGGATCGTCCTGGCGGCGACGCCGGTCGAGCACCGGCGTCAGGTCGGCCCCGCCGCCGAACCACGCCTTCGACGTGACGACGAAGCGCGTGTTCATGTGGACGGCCGGCACGTTCGGATTCCACGGATGCACGATCAGCGAGACGCCCGAGGCCCAGAATCGCGGATCGACGTCGGCGCCCGGAATCTGCCTGGCGAATTCCGGCTGGAACGCGCCGAACACGGTCGAGGTGTGGACGCCCGCCTTCTCGAAGACGCGGCCGGCGAGCATCGCCATCGTCCCGCCGCCGCCCGGCGCGCCGCTGTGATCGGTCCGCGTCCACGCCTTGCGGACGAAACGTCCGGGCTCGATGCGCCCGGCGAAGGGCCCGCGCGCCTCGTCCTCGATCGCCTCGAAGGCGGCGATGATCCGCCCCTGCAGCGCCTCGAACCAGGTTTTCGCCGCATCCTTTCGCGCCTGCATCGTCTCCTCGCGCCCCTGCGTCACCGTCGACCTCTCCTCTGCCGGCTCACCCTGTCCAGCCGCGCGCCTGCCGGACCGCCTCGCCCAGCGCCATCGCCGCCGCGGCGGCGACGTTCAGCGACCGCAGCCCGGCGCGAATCGGAATGACGACCCGCGCCGACGCCGCCCGCTGCACCGCCTCCGGCGCGCCGGCGGACTCGCGCCCGACCATGATGACGTCGCCCGGCGCGAAAGCGAAGTCCCACAAGTCGGTCTCGCCGCGCGTCGTCAGCAGCACCAGCCGGCGCCCGGCCTGCGCCCGCCACGCCTCGAAGGCTGTCCACGAGGCGTGCCGGGTGAGGCTCACGGCGTCCAGATAGTCCATGCCGGCGCGGCGGAAGTGCCGGTCGCCGGTCGGAAAGCCGGCCGGTTCGACGATCGCCGCCGCGACGCCGAGGCAGGCGCAGCTGCGCAGCATCGCGCCGGCGTTCTGGGCGATGTCCGGCTGGTAGAGCGCCAGCGTCAGCGCCGGGCTCATCGCCGGCGCCGATGCGGCGCCGCGCGGACGCGCTTCATGCGACCTCCGGCGGTATGGACAAGCCTGCCGAAAGGCGCCAAGAAGCCCACGCCTCGGAGGCGCCCGAATTCGTCCACATTTGGCGATGTGGCGGCATGGGCGAACGGGCCCGCCGCCTGGCCGGGCCGCCTCGGGGCCGTCGACCGGATCGCGCGATTCCGATCGACCGGCGGGAACCGACTGGGAGTTTCATTCGTGGCGACGATGACGGCCGAACCCACTCGCAGGGATGTCCTCTACATTGCGACCGGCGCGGTCGGCGCCGTCGGCGTCGGCGCGGTCGCCTGGCCGCTCATTAGCCAGATGAATCCCGACGCGTCCACCATCGCCGCCGGCGCGCCGGTCGAACTCGATGTCGGACCGATCGCCGAGGGCCAGACCGTCAAGGTCAAATGGCGCGGCAAGATCATCTTCGTCACCCACCGCACCAAGGCCGAGATCGAGGAGGCGCGCGCCGTCCAGCTCGGCCAGCTGCCCGATCCGCAGACCGACG
>JAEULW010000019.1 GCA_016793505.1 Methylobacteriaceae bacterium
CGCTGGATGCTCGGCGAGGCGCCCGTCGCCGCGCCGGCCTACTATCCGCCGGCCGCGCCGCTGGTTCGCAAGTTCTGATCCGGCGCAAGCCGTCACGAAACGCCAACGGCGCGGGCCTCCCGCGCCGTTTTCGTTTGCCGCGCCGGCGGCGCGAAGAAATCGCGACGAAGCGTTAAGGTTAACCGGGCCTCAACGATTTGCTGACAGGATTCGCAGCGGTGACGACGCCGGCCAGCCCGGCGCCGACTCGCAGCGCCGGCGCAGCCGGCGTCGGATCGACGAGAGGCCACGAATGTTGAGCGCATCTTCCCTTTTCAGAACCGGCCTCGTCGCCGCCGTGACGGTCATCGCGGCGCCGGCCCTGGCCGCCGATCTTTCCGCGCCGGCGCCGCTCGCCCTGCCCGCCTCGGACCCCCTGCTCGAATGGGGCTCGGGCTGGTATCTGCGCGGCGACATTTCCTATGATTCGATGCGCGTCGGATCGGCGGTGATCGAAGGCTTCACCAACACCTCGCTCGGCCGCCCGAAGGCCAAGGAGACCTGGGCGACATCCTTCGGCGTCGGCTACAAGCTCGGCTCGATGTTCCGCACCGACGTGACGCTCGAATATCGCTCGGCGGCGGCGGTCGACTCGGTAAGGCTCGCCTCGCCCGCCTTCTGCACGCTCGTGCTCGGCGCCAACATCAGCGGCTGCGACGTGCGCTCCACCACCGATCTGAAGACCTGGATCGGCATGATCAACGGCTATGTCGATCTCGGCAATTTCGGCGGCGTGACGCCTTATGTCGGCGTCGGCCTCGGCGCGGCGCGCACGCGCACCGGCGGCACGTTCAATTCGATCTACGACCGCGACACCGGCAACACGCTCGGCTACATCAACAACTCGCTGGCCCCGGCCGGCAAGACCCAGCTCGCCTGGGCGCTGATGGCCGGCGCTTCCATCGCCGTCGACAAGAGCATCTCGCTCGATGTCGGTTATCGCTATCTCAATCTCGGCGATGCGGCGACGGCGCCCTATCTCTGGACGCCGGCGCAGGCGACCTCGCTGCTCGTGCGCGGCAAGCTGAAGAACGTGCAGAGCCACGAATTCCGCGTCGGCGTGCGCTACATGCTCGACAACTGAGCCGCTCACGGCCGAAGACATGCGCGGCGGGGCTTGCCCCGCCGTTTTCATTTGGCGGCGACGGCGCGCCGCTGACCTTTGGTCGCGCTTGACGAGCCGCGGCGAAGCGCATAGTCCGATCGGCGGGACACCTCCCCCCAACGGGAGGCGCCCATCTGAAAGGATGGATCATGACTGCGATACGCCCCGCCGCGCGGCCTGCGCGCGCTGAATTCTCGTCCGGCCCCTGCGCCAAGCGCCCCGGCTGGTCCCTCGACAGACTGAAGGACGCGCCGCTCGGCCGCTCGCATCGCGCCAAGGTCGGCAAGGGCAAGCTCAAGCGCGCCATCGACCAGACGCGCGCCGTCCTTCAGGTTCCAGCCGACTACCGCATCGGCATCGTGCCCGCCTCCGACACCGGCGCCGTCGAGATGGCGATGTGGTCGCTGCTCGGCGCCCGCGGCGTCGATCTCCTCGCCTGGGAAAGTTTTGGCGAGGGCTGGGTCACCGACGCGGTCAAGCAGCTCAAGCTGAAGGACGCGCGCGTCCTCAAATGCGGCTACGGCGATCTGCCCGATCTCGCGCAGGTGAATTTCGACCATGACGTCGTCTTCACCTGGAACGGCACCACCTCCGGCGTGCGCGTGCCGGACGGCGACTGGATCGCCGCCGACCGCAAGGGCCTGACCATCTGCGACGCCACCTCCGCCGCCTTCGCCCAGCGGCTCGACTGGGGCAAGCTCGACGTCGTCACCTTCTCCTGGCAGAAGGCGCTCGGCGGCGAGGCGGCGCATGGCGTGCTGATCCTCTCGCCGCGCGCCGTGGCGCGGCTCGAGAGCTACACGCCGGCCTGGCCGATGCCAAAACTCTTCCGCATGACCAAGGGCGGCAAGCTGGTCGAAGGCATTTTCGAAGGCGAGACGATCAACACGCCCTCGATGCTCTGCGTCGAGGACTATCTCGACGCGCTCGACTGGGCCGCCTCGATCGGCGGCCTCGACGCGCTGATCGCCCGCGCCGACGCCAATGCGAAGGTGATCGCCGACTGGGCGGCGAAGACGCCGTGGATCGATTTTCTCGCGAAGGACGCCGCCACGCGCTCCAACACCAGCGTCTGCCTCAAGGTCGTCGATCCCGAGATCGTCGCGCTGCCGGCCGAGGCGCAGGCCGCCTTCGCCAAGGCGCTGGCGAGCGCGCTCGAGAAGGAGGGCGTCGCCTATGACATCGGCGCCTATCGCGACGCCCCGCCCGGCCTGCGCATCTGGTGCGGCGCGACGGTGGACGCCGCCGATCTCGCCGCGCTGACGCAATGGCTGGACTGGGCCTTCGCCAACGAGAAGGCGAAGCTCGCCAAAGCGGCCTGAACGCGATCTTCGGAGGGCCGCGATGTTCGAGCCCGAAAATGAACTCGAACGCCTGCTCGTGCGCGCCGCCGCCGACGTCGCGGCGCGGCCCGCCTTCGAACGCGCGCTTGTCGACGGGCAGGCGATCGTCGCCCTGTTCGGCGAGACGCCGGACGCGATCGTGTTCGACGAGGCGACGAAAACCGTGCCTGCTGGAACGACCCTGCATCTTCGCACTATTCAGCGCGAAGGGCGTGATTTCGTTCCCTTCTTCTCCGCGCCCTCGCGCGTCTGGGCGATGACGCGCGACTCGCATGTTGCGGCGCCTGACGCCGTGCGTGCGATCTTCGCTCGTCATTCGGGCGCGGCGTTCATTCTCAATCCCGGCTCGGCGTACGGCAAGGAGTTCATGCCGCACGAGATCACGGCGCTGCTCGAAGGCCGCTTCGGCGAACCGGCGGCCGTGCCACGCATCGAAACGGCGACCCGGGCTTTGATCGGAACGCCGAAGGACTATCCGGATGAATTCGTCGCAGCGATGAAGAAAGCCTGTGCGACAATTCCTGGGATCGAGCGCGCCGCGCTCGCCTGGGCGGCGTTTGGCGATCGGCCACCTTGCCTGCTTCTCGAATGCCTGTCATCGGCCTCGCGCGAGGCGACGATGGCGAGTCTCGGCCCGCATGTCGAGGCAAACCGCCCTGAGAATCGC
>JAEULW010000024.1 GCA_016793505.1 Methylobacteriaceae bacterium
CCGGGCCGCGCCCCGGGATTGGTCTCGACCCAGAATTCGACGCGATCCCAGCCTTCGGCCGCCGCCGTCTGCGGGTCGCTGTCGATCTGCGTGAAGAAGCGCGCCCGTTCCAGTTTCAGCGGCGCGAGTTCGCGCATCACCGCCTTGTCGAGCTGCGCCGCCGCCTTGCGCCGGCCCGCCGACAGGCGCTCGGCCGCGGCGCGATAGGCGGCCTCGGCGGCCGCGACCTCGCCCGCCAGCGCCGCCAGCCGCGCCTCGCCGGCGTCGAGCGCGGCGAGATCGGCGGCGTAGCGCAGCGCCAGGTCGGGCAGACGTTCGACAGGCGTCGCATATTTTCGGCTCGCCCCGCGCAGCGCGAACAGCCGCTCCTCGATGCGCTCGAGTTCGCGCGGATCGAAGGCGGCCTCCTCGAGCGCGCGCTCCAGCGCCTCGCGCGCATGTTCGAGCGCGTCGATGGCGAGGTCGAGCGTCTTGGCCGGCGGTTCGATCAGCGTCGGCGCCTGCGCGTGGCGACGTTCGAGCCGGCGCAGCGTCGAGGCCAGCGCGGCGATGATCGAGGAGTCGCCCGCCAGCGTCTCGTGCGCCTCTTTCAATTCGCCGGCCACCTTCTCGGCCTGCATCATCGCCGTGCGGCGCGCGGCGAGGCGCTCCTCCTCGCCCGCCTCCGGCGCCAGCTTGTCGAGTTCGGCATGGGCGTGGCGCAGGAAATCGGCCTCGGCCCGCGCCGTCTCGACCCGCGCCGCCTCGCGCGCCCGCTCCTCCTCGAGTTCGCGCCGGCGCCTGTGCGCGGCGGCGACGGCGCCGGCCTCGGCGCCGAGCCCGCCATAGGCGTCGAGCAGCGCGCGGTGCGCCGCCGCGTCGACCAGCGCCCGATCATCGTGCTGGCCATGGATTTCGACGAGCGTCGCAGCGATGGCGCGCAGCGCCTGCACGCTGACGGCGGTGTCGTTGACGAAGGCGCGCGTGCGCCCGTCCGCCATCTGCGCGCGGCGCAGGATGAGATCGCCCTCGACCTCGATCGCCTGTCCGGCGGCGATTCGGCGGGCGGGATGATCGGCCGGCAGATCGAAGGCCGCCGTCACCTGCCCCTGCATCTGGCCGACGCGCACCAGCGCCCCGTCGCCGCGCGCCCCGAGCGCCAGCGCGAAGGCGTCGAGCAGGATCGACTTGCCGGCGCCGGTCTCGCCGGTCAGCACCGAAAGGCCCGGCCCGAAACTCAGTTCGAGCCGGTCGATCAGCACGATGTCGCGAATGGCGAGCTGGACCAGCATGGCGCGCCCGCGCCCGCGATCAGCCGAGGCCGATCCGCTTCATCGTCCTGGAAATCCAGGAGCCCTGATCCTCGCGCGGCTCGAGCCCGCGCGTCTGCAGCAGCGTGAAGGAGTCCTTGTACCACTGCCCGTCGGGGAAGTTGTGGCCGAGCACGGCGGCGGCGGTCTGCGCCTCGTGCGCGATGCCGAGGCCCATATAGGCCTCGGTCAGGCGGGCCAGCGCCTCCTCGGTGTGGCGCGTCGTCTGATACTTGCCGACGACGTTGCGGAAGCGGTTGATCGCCGCCGTGTAGTTGCGCCGCGCCAGATAGAAGCGGCCGACCGACATCTCCTTGCCGGCGAGCTGGTCGCGCGTCACCTGAATCTTGTACTTCGAGTCCGAGACGTATTCCGACTTCGGATATTTCTGCACGACGATCTCGAACAGCTGCAGCGCCTTTTCGGCGCGCTCCTGGTCGCGCGAGATGTCGGGCACCTGCTGATAGTAGGACATGGCGGCCAGATAGGTGGCGTAGGCCGCGTCCGGATCCTGCGGGAAACGGTTGACGTAGCGGTTCGCCGAGGCGATCGCGTCGTCATACTTGCCCGCCTCGTATTCGGCGTAGGTCTGCATCAGCATCGCGCGCTTCGACCAGTCCGACTGCGGATAGGAGCGGTCGATGGTCGAGAAGCGCTTGGCGGCCGATTCGGCGTCGCCCTTCTGCAGCCGCGCCAGCCCCTGATTGTACATCGTCTCGGGCGGCGTGTCGGGCAGGATTTTCTGCTCGTATTTCTCGCCGCCGAACGGGTTGAGACTGTCGAGCGTCGAGCAGCCGGCGAGCGCGCCGGCGATGAGCGCCGCGGCGGCGGCTTTGCCCAGCGTCCGGAGAGCGGAAGGCGCGCGGGAGGCGAAGGGCGCGAAGGTCATGCGATCCTACTCGTTGGCCGTTCGTCCGCAGGCGGATCGAACGGCGATCGGCGAGCCTGAATACAGGAAAGCGCCGGGCGAAGCTACCGGGTCGCGCCGTCGCATCGCTGCGCGCGGCAGCGGTTCAGCCCGCCTGCGCATCATGGCGTTTTTTCGGCGCGCCGCGCCGTCAGCCGCGGTCCGGCGCGAAGGCGGCGGCGGAAAGGCCGAGCGAGGCGTCGGCCCGCGTCCCGGCGCTGCGCCGGCGGGTCGGCAGCTCGATCATCTCGTAGGCGTCGCGATCGGCGAACAGCGCCTTCAGCACGGCGTGGTTGCTCTTGTGGCCGCCGCAATAGGAACGGTAGACGCCGATCAGCGGCGCGCCGGCCAGCGCCAGGTCGCCCACCGCGTCGAGCATCTTGTGGCGGACGAATTCGTCGTCGTAGCGCAGCCCCTCGGGGTTGAGGATGCGGTCATTGTCCAGCGCCACTGAATTTTCCAGCGAGGAGCCCAGCGCGAAGCCGCGCTTCCACAGCTCCTCGACCTGGCTGACGAAGCCGAAGGTGCGCGCCCGGGCGATCTCGCGGCGGAACCGCTCGGGCTCCAGCTCCATGGCGAATTTCTGCCGGCCGATCAGCGCGGTCGGGAAATCGATCTCGACCTCGAGGCGGAAGCCCTCGCGCGCCGGCCGCAATTCGGAGAAGGCGCGGCCGGTCTCGACGCGCACCGGCTTCAGCACGCGGATGTAGCGCCGCCGGACGGCGAGCGCGGCGACGCCGACCTGGTCGATCGCCGCCACGAAGGCGGCCGCCGAACCGTCCATGATCGGCGCTTCCGGCCCGTCGATCTCGATCAGCGCATTGTCGACGCCGAGTCCGGCGAGCGCGGCGAGAAGATGTTCGATGGTGGCGACGGCGCCCGTCGCCTGATCGCCGATCACCGTGCACAGCTCGGTCATCGACACGTTGCGCCAGTCCGCCGTGATCAGGCGCTCGCGCCCGTCAGGCAATCCGCTGCGCTGGAAAACGATTCCGGTGTCGGCTTCGGACGGATTGATGACCAGATTGACCGGGGCGTTGGAATGCACCCCGCGGCCCTGAATGACCACGCGATCGCGCACGGTCGTCTGCCTGCCAAAAATCATCCGCACCGTCCCGCTGCACAAGGGCCGCTCTTGTCTACGGTTCGCACACCCGTTCGACTGCCCTGTGGTCTTTCCGACCTGTCCCCGTCCAGAGGAGCCGCGCTTCGATTCGGCGCCGCTTCGCCCTGTGAGCGATGGCAACATAATCTGCGCCGGAGGGCCGTCAAAATCACTCTTTCTTACGCAATGTTACAAGCCGACATTCAGAAATTGTTAGTATTTACAGAAAGTTACGGGAGCGCCCGGACGAGCGCCCCCGCAGCGTTTCACACCTGTTCCGCGGCCTGTTTCAGCTCGACTGGCGACGCAGGAAGGCCGGGATTTCGAGCTGGTCCTCCTCGCTGGCGCGCGGCTGCGGCTGCGGCCGGCCATGCAGGTCGAGCCGGCCCTGCGGCGCCGCCGGGGCGCGCTTGGCGAATTCGGCGTGCGTGGCGTTGGGCGCGGCGACCACCGGGCGCGGCGCGGCCGGCGCGACGGTCTCCTCGTTTCGGGGCTGCGTCCAGTGCGACAGCCGGTCGAGCAGCGTGCGGCGGCGGACCTCGACCGGGCTGGCGGCCTGCGCCGCCGCGGCGGCGGCGACCTGACGCTGCGCCGGCATCGGCAGATCGTCGACCGAGGGCAGGCGCGCCGGGCGCAGCGGCGCCTCGAAAGCGGCCGGCGCATGGGCGGCGGGCGCCTCGGCCGGCGGGGCGTAGTCCTCATAGGCCGCGGGCGCGACCGGCGGCGGTTCGACGAGCGCGGCCGGCTGCGGCGCCGGGGCGTAGGCGGCGGGCGCGTAGGTCGCCGGCGCGGCGTGCGCGACGGCCGACAGATGGGTCGGCGCCGGCGCGGCGGCCGGCGCGGCGACGATCGCCGGGGCCGGCGCGGGCGCCTGGGTCTCGATCGCCGGCGCGCTCTGGGCGGCGCGCGCCGCCTCCTGGCGGGCCGCGGCCTGGGCGCGCAGGCGCATCGCGGTTTCGGCGATGCGCTGCTCGGTGACGTTGAGCTCCTTCATGTCGGCCGGCCGGTCGATGCCGGTCGCCACCACCGAGACACGCACCACGCCCTCGAGCTTCTCGTCGAAGGTGGCGCCGAGAATGATGTTGGCGTCCTCGTCGACCTCCTGACGGATGCGGCTCGCCGCCTCGTCGACTTCGTAGAGCGTCAGATCATTGCCGCCGGTGATCGAGATGAGCAGGCCCTTGGCGCCCTTCATCGAGGTCTCGTCGAGCAGCGGATTGGCGATCGCCGCCTCCGCCGCCTGCATCGCGCGCTTCTCGCCGGAGGCCTCGCCCGTGCCCATCATCGCCTTGCCCATTTCGCGCATGATGGCGCGCACGTCGGCGAAGTCGAGATTGATCAGGCCTTCCTTGACCATCAGGTCGGTGATGCAGGCGACGCCCGAATAGAGCACCTGATCGGCCATCGCGAAGGCGTCGGCGAAGGTGGTGCGTTCGTTGGCGACGCGGAACAGGTTCTGGTTGGGAATGACGATCAGCGTGTCGACCGACTTCTGCAACTCGCCGATGCCGGCCTCGGCGACGCGCATGCGCCGCTGGCCCTCGAACTGGAACGGCTTGGTGACGACGCCGACGGTGAGAATGCCCATCTCGCGCGCCATGCGCGCGATGACGGGCGCCGCGCCCGTGCCGGTGCCCCCGCCCATGCCGGCGGTGACGAACACCATGTGAATGCCGGCGAGATGATCGCGGATTTCCTCGAGCGCCTCCTCGGCGGCGGCGCGGCCGATCTCCGGATGGGCGCCGGCGCCCAGACCTTCGGTCACCTGCAGGCCCATCTGCACGATGCGCTCGGCGCGCGAACTGGTCAGCGCCTGCGCGTCGGTGTTGGCGACGATGAAGTCGACCCCGACGAGCCCCGACGTGATCATGTTGTTGACCGCGTTGCCGCCTGCGCCGCCGACGCCGGCGACCATGATTCTGGGCTTGAGCTCCCTCAGTTCCGGAGCGTGAAGATTGATCGTCATCGTCTGGCCTCTTGACGTATGGAGCGTTCCGCAACGCTCGGTTTCATGTCACGTGATTCGCCGCAAAAAAGATAGAGTCGACGCCTTGCGCGAGACGGCTCGACCCGCAATTCAGAAGCTCTCCTTCAGCCACCTCCCGACGCGCGCGACATAGCCGTCGCCCGCCGCGCCGGCGAGCGTTCCGCGCGTCGGCTCGAAATGCTCGACGCCGGCGATCTGCGGATAGACGAGCAGCCCGACAGCCGCCGCGAAGGCGGGGCTCTTGGCCGAGTCCGGCAGGCCTTGCGCCCCGAGCGGGCGCCCTTGTCGCGCCCCGCTCGACACCGTTTCGCGCGCCAGCTCGACGAGCCCGGCGAGCTGGCTCGCCCCGCCTGTCAGCACGAGGCGCCGGCCCGCATGCGCGGCGAATCCGGCCGCCTTCAACCGGTCGCGCGCCAGCTCCAGAATCTCCTCGACGCGCGGCCGGATGATGCGCACGAGCTGCGACTTCGGCAGATGGATCGTCCGGTCCGCCTCATCGCCGGCATGCACCACGGCGATCGACTCGCGCTCGTCCGCCGCGTTCGCGACGCAGGCGCCATGTTGCGTCTTCAGCCGCTCGGCGTCGGCGACGCGCACGGTCAGCCCGCGCGCAACGTCCATCGTCACGTGATGGCCGCCGACGGCGACCGCGTCGACATGCGTCAGCCGGCCGCGCTCGAACACGCCGATCGACGTCGTGCCGCCGCCCATGTCGACCACGGCCGCGCCCATTTCCGCCTCGTCGTCGACCAGCGCGGCGAGGCCGCTCGCATAGGGCGTCGCCACCATCGCCTCGATGCGCAGATGGCAGCGCTCGATCGCCAGCATCAGATTGCGCGCCGCCGCCGTCTCGGCCGAGACGACATGCAGATCGGCGCCGAGCGCCTCGCCCACCATGCCCTTCGGATCGCGGATGCCCGGCGTGCCGTCGAGGCTGAAATCGGTCGGCAGCGAATGCAACACGGCGCGTCCCTGGCGCGCCGCGCTGGCGCAGGCCGCCGCCAGCGCCTGATGCACGTCGCCTGCCGCCACGGCGCGCCCGCCGATCGGCGCCGTCGCGGCGTAATGCTGGGAGGAGAGGCGCCCGCCGGTGACGTTGACGATGACGCCCTCGACCTCGACGCCGGCCATGCGCTCGGCCGCGTCGACCGCGCAGCGGATCGCCTGCTCGGCCTCTTCCATGTCGACGACGACGCCGGCCTTGATCCCGCGCGCCCGCTGGTGGCCGATGCCGATCACCCGGCAACGATGCGTGCGGCCGGGCAACAGGTCGCTCTCGGCCATCGGCGCGAGCCGCGCGACGAGGCAGACGATCTTCGAGGTGCCGACGTCGAGCACCGAAAGGATGGCGCTCTTGCGCGCCGGCAGCGGCCGCATACGCGGGGTGAGGGCGCCCGTCATGTCTCGCTCGCTCGCGGCTTGATCGTCTTGCGCGTCGTCTTCTCGAGCCGCGCCGCATAGGCGTCTTCCGACAGCCGCGCGGTCACGCGGCCGTCGATTCGCAGATCGATCGACAGGATGTCCTTCTGCAGGATGCGATGCTCGCGATCGAGCTGCGCCAGCCGCGCCAGCGCCTCGGCGGCCTTCAGTTCGGGCAGCTTGATGTCGATGTTGTTCTGCGTGCGCAGCGTCCAGCGCCGGCCCGAGACCAGAATGCCCGCCTTCACCGGCACGCGCAGCTCCGCCGCCGCGGCGAGCAGCGCTGCATAGGCCTCGACCTTGCCATTGGCCCCTTCGCCGGCGACGAAGGGCAGGTCGAGGAAGCGCTCGTCGCGCAGTTCGTCGATCACCGTGCCGTCGCGCGCCACGACCATCACCTGGCCCTCGCGCTGCCACAAGGCATAGGGCTCGCGCTCGTTGACGGTGATGACGAGGCGGTCGGGATAGAGCTTGCTCACTTCCGCGTCGCGCACCAGCGGCAGCGCCCGCAGACGCCGGCGCAGCTCGGCTGCGTCGATGAACGGCACGGCGTTGCGCGACGACACGCCCGCGGCCTCGAGGATCTCGATTTCGGCGAGCTCCTTCTGCCCGGAGATCGTCACCGCCTCGAGTTCGAAACCGAGCAATCGCCCCGCCATGTCGCGCAGGCCGCCGCGCTCGCGCGACATCGTCTCGTAGCCGCCGCCGATCAGGAATCCGGCGCC
>JAEULW010000040.1 GCA_016793505.1 Methylobacteriaceae bacterium
CGGCCTCGACGGCGGGGTCGGGCTCGGCGGCGGGGCGGGCCGGGGCCTGCGGCGCGCGGGCAGGGCGCGGCGCCTCCTCCTCGAGGCCGGGCAGGGTCGGCTCGCGCGCCTCGCGGGCGGCCTCGCGGCGGGCCTCGGCGCGGATGATCGAAGTTTCGATGACGACGTCGTTCGGTCCGCCGATCATCACCAGATGCTCGACATTGTCGCGCCGCACGATGACGAGCTGGCGCTGGCGGTCGAGATCGAAGGCGTCGACGACGCCGAGGCGCGGCTGGCGGCCGCGTGCGCCGGTCGTCTTCAGGCGCGAGCGCACCGCCAGGCGGTAGAGCCCGTAGACGAGCAGGGCGACGACCAGAAGCGCGACGAACACCACTGCGAATTGCAGCAGCTTGTTGTCGCCCAGCAGAGATTGCAGAGAAATCATCGGCACGCCCCGGACGCGGGCCCCGAAACGGGCCGCCGGCCGCGCAACCGCCCTACGCGACCGACGGTAGTCTTAACAGATTTGACGTGAGGGCTGCGATCCCCGTTAGGGAATGGTTAACCACGCTCGCGCGCGGCGTCGGGCGCGGCCTGCGCCCCGCCCTCGCCGCGGCTGCGCCACAGGCTCCACAGCACGCCGCCGCCGAGCAGGGCGAAGGTGACGCCGAGCGAAAGCGCCGGCGGAACCTTGTCGAACCCGAGCAGATCGGCTGCGAAGACCTTGCCGCCGATGAAGATCAGCACCAGCGCCAGCGCCGGCTTCAGGTAACGGAAGCGGGCGATCATCGCGGCGAGGGCGAAGAACAAGGCGCGCAGGCCGAGAATGGCGAAGATGTTCGAGGTGTAGACCACGAAGGGGTCGGAGGTGATGGCGAAGATCGCCGGCACGCTGTCGACCGCGAAGATCAGGTCGGCGAACTCGATCAGCGCCAGCGCCAGGAAGAGCGGCGTGGCGTGCAGCACGACGCGGCCGGTCGAATCGGGCAGACGAACGAAGAAGCGCTGGCCGTGAAAAGAGTCGGTGACGCGCAGGCGGCGGCGCATGAATTTCAGCAGGGCGTTCTGCGACAGATCGGTCGGCGCCTCGCTCATGAACAGCATCTTGACGCCGGTGGCGATCAGGAAGGCGGCGAAAATCCACAGCGTCCAGGCGAAATTGGCGACCAGCGCCGCGCCGGCGCCGATCATGATCCCGCGCAGCACGATGACGCCGAGCACGCCCCAGAACAGGACGCGGTGCTGCAATTCGCGCGGCACGGCGAAATAGCCGAAGATCAGGGCGATGACGAAGACGTTGTCGATCGCCAGCGTTTTCTCGACCACGAAGGCGGTCAGGTAGTCGACGCCGGCGGTCTGGCCGAACTGGGCCCAGACGAAGCCGCCGAAGGTCAGGCCGAGGCCGATATAGACCACCGACATGACCAGGCTCTCATGCGCCGAGACGGCGCGCGGCGTGCGGTGCAGGACGCCGAGGTCGAACGCGAGCAGGGCGATCACCGCCGCCAGGAAGGCGGTCCAGGCCCAGACCGGCTTGCCGAGCCAGTCCTGCGCCAGAAAATCGACGATTGCCGGCCAGCCGGCGGCGATCAGCCACTCCATGGGTCGTCTCCGCCGGCGAACGGATGATGGCGATCCGACATCACGCGAGCGCCGGCAGGCTCACATCAGAGGGGCCCGGATCGAGGGACCCCGGCAATCTGACGCGCGCGAGGCCCGGCGCAAAGCCCCGGCGTGCTCGAAACGCCTTTCAGCGGGACTGAAAATCGCGCCGCGGGGGCCAGGAAGCGCGCGATCGGCGCTTGCGCGATTGCGAATCCCCGCCGGACTCCCCAATGTGCGCCGATGTGGCGCGAGGGCTCCGGGGCGCGCCGATCGGGAAGCTCCTCGTCGATGACCAACACGCCGATCGCAGCGGTCGACCGCACCCAGCGAAGCGGCAGCCCCGCGCTGGTGCTCCTGCTGGCCCTGTTCCTCGTCGGGTCGGCGATCGCCTTCTCGTTCCTGCCGCACGAGCATGCGGCGCGGCTGATCGTCGGCCTGCTGGCGGCGCTGGCGGTGGTCGGCGTCTTCGCCCTGTTCGCCTATTCGGTCGGGCTGATCCAGTTCGCCGGCCAGGCGACGCGCAACGACGTCACCAAGATCATCGCCGACGCCGGGCAGGACGGGCTGATCGTCACCGAGGGCGAGACCCGCGTCATCTACGCCAACGAAGCCTATATGGCGCTGTCGGGCGCGCATGATCCGGCCGATCTGCGCACGGTCGAGCGGCTGTTTTCGGGCGCGCCGGACGTGTCGGAGGCGGTCTACCGTCTCGCCCAGGCGGCGCGCGAGGGCAAGCGCGGGGCCGAGGAAATCCGCCTGTCGCCGCCGCTCAGCGGCGAGGGCGCGGTGGCCTGGTATCGCATCCGCGTGCAGCCGCTCGGCCGGCCGGGCGGCAAGGCGGCGACGCTGTGGACCGTCGCCGACGTGACGCGCGAACGCGAGCGGCACGAGAACGTGTTTCAGGAACTGCAGCACGCGATCGACTTTCTCGACCATGCGCCGGCCGGCTTCTTCTCGGTCGAGCCGGACGGGCGCGTCTCCTACATGAACGCGACGCTGGCGCAGTGGCTCGACTATGATCTGGCGCAGGTCGGCTCGGGGGGGTTGCGCCTGCGCGACGTCGTCGCCGGCGACGGAGCGGCGATGGTGCTGGCGGCGGCGGGCCGGGCCGGCGAGGTGCGCACCGAGCGCTTCGACCTCGATCTGAAGCGCCGCGGCGGCCAGAGCCTGCCGGTGCGCCTCGTCCACCGCGTCGCCTTTTCCGCCGACGGCAAGGCCGGCGCCTCGCGCACCCTCGTCATCAACCGCGCGCCGGGCGAGGAGGATCAGGAGGATCTGCGCGCCGCCGAAGTGCGCTTTGCGCGCATCTTCAACTCGACGCCGATGGCGATCGCCTCGATCGACGCGGCGGGGCGGGTGCTCAATTCGAACGCCGGCTTCGCCCGCCTCGCCGCCTCGGCGCTGGCGGCCGGCGACCGCACGCTGCCGATGGCGATCATCGAGCGCGACCGGTCGAAATTCGATGCGGCGATGGCCGCCGCGCGCGAGGGCAAGAGCGACATCAAGCCGGTCGACGTGACGCTCGCGGGCCCGGACGACCGTTCGGCGCGCGTCTATGTCTCGGCCGCCGAGCCGGGCTCGCCGGACGGCGCCGTCGCCAACATCTTCGCGCTCGACACGACCGAGCTGCGCACCCTGCAGGAGAGCTTCGCCCAAAGCCAGAAGATGCAGGCGATCGGCCAGCTCGCCGGCGGCGTGGCGCATGACTTCAACAACGTGCTGACGGCGATCATCGGTTTCTCGGACCTGTTGCTGACCAACCACCGGCCGACCGATCCGTCGTTCCACGACATCATGCAGATCAAGCAGAACGCCAACCGGGCCGCGGGCCTGGTGCGGCAGCTGCTCGCCTTCTCGCGCCGCCAGACGCTGCGCCCGCAGGTGCTGCAACTCGGCGACGTGATGTCGGACCTGCACGTGCTGCTGCGCCGGCTCGTCGGCGAGACGATCGAGGTCGACGTCAAGCACGGCCGCGATCTGTGGCTGGTCAAGGCCGACGTCAACCAGTTCGAGCAGGTGATCGTCAATCTCGTCGTCAACGCCCGCGACGCGATGCCCGAGGGCGGGCGCATCTCGATCCGCACCCGCAACGTGACGCCGGCCGAATGTCCGGCGTTCGGCGAGAAATCGCTGGTTCCGGCCGAGTATGTGCTGGTCGAGGTGGAGGATTCCGGCCACGGCATTCCGGCCGACGTCGTCGGCAAGATTTTCGAGCCGTTCTTCACCACCAAGGAGGTCGGCAAGGGCACAGGACTCGGGCTGTCGACCGTCTACGGCATCGTCAAGCAGACCGGGGGCTATGTCTTCGCCAAGAGCGAACCGGGCAAGGGCGCGCTGTTCGAGGTGCTGCTGCCGCGGCATGTGCCGTCGCCGGCCGAGGAGGCCGCCAAGAAGGAGGCGGCCAAGCCCGCCGCCGCCGATCTCACCGGCCAGGGCGTCATCCTGCTGGTCGAGGACGAGGAGGCGGTGCGCGCCTTCGGCGCCCGTTCGCTGTCCTCGCGCGGCTACACCGTCATCGAGGCCGGCTCCGGCGTCGAGGCGCTCGAGGCCTTCGAGAAGGCCGAGGGCAAGATCGACCTGATCGTCTCCGACGTGGTGATGCCCGAGATGGACGGGCCGACGATGCTCGGCGAATTGCGCAAGCGCGGCGTCAAGGCGAAGGTCGTGTTCGTCTCGGGCTATGCCGAGGACGCCTTCCAGAAAAACCTGCCCGAGGGCGAGGAGTTCGGCTTCCTGCCCAAGCCCTTCACGCTGAAGCAGCTGGTCGAGGCGGTGAAGTCGCATATGGGGTGAGGCTGGCGCCTCGCTACGCGCGCGCGTGGCGAGACGCCAGCGCGCCGTCAATGGGCGGCGTGAGCGGCGGCGGCCCCGAGCAGCGTCGGGTCGAGCATGCCGAACACCATCGCGACATGCGCGACGATCAGGAAGATGGCGACGAAGGTCGCGTGCAGCGCCATGCGGGCGTGTTCGTCCCTTTCGCGCGCGACCAGCTTCAGGTCGACGAGGGCGATGCCGACAAGCGGGACTACGCCGGCGAGGTAGCTGAGCACGGCGATCACATCGGCCGGGCCGCGCCAGCCGCCGCTGCGGGTCAACGGAATCACGGCGTTGACTAGCAGATAGACGAAGACGCCGGCGAAATAGGCGCCGCCGACGATGCTGGCGAAGCGGTTCAGCCCATGCACGGCGCCGCCATAGTTGCGGGTATAGAGCAGGTAGAGCTCGGTGATGGCCACCGTTTCGGCCAGCACGACGGGCGTCGCCATGAAGATCAGCAGGTTCCAGGGCTGATTTTCGGCCAGAAGCTGCATGTAATGGGTCATGTTCATTGGAATGCCTTTCGGGCGCGCGCCGGATCGGCGCGGGAATCGC
>JAEULW010000113.1 GCA_016793505.1 Methylobacteriaceae bacterium
CGAGCAGCGAGGCGCTCTGCACCATGAACACGGCGCGCGCCGTCAGATAGACGTAAGGAAACAGCACGAGGCCGAAGATCAGGATTGCGCCGGGGAGCGAGCGAACCGGCGGAAACCAGTAGTCGGAAGGCGAGGCGAAGCCGAAGACGGCGCGAAAGCCGCGCTGGACAGGGCCGAGCGGCTCCAGCAACTCCACCCAGACATAGGCGGCGATGTAGGTCGGAATGGCGAGCGGGGCGGCGAGCAGCGCCGACAGGACAGCGCGACCGGGAAAGCGGAAGGCCGAGACGAGCCAGGCCGCGCCGACGCCGACCGAGGCCGTCATCACGCCGACGCCGGCGAGCAGCAGCGCCGTGTCGAGCGCGGCGCGCGGCAGCACGATCGTGAGATAGACGGACGACAGCGCGCCGAAGCCGCCCCAGCCGATCGCCACGAGCGTGATCAGCGGCAGCGCCACCAGCGCCGCCGCCGTCAGGCCGAGCGCCATCGGCAGGGCGTCGGCCGCCCCGGCCGGCGGCGGCCGGCGTCGGCTGGCGACCGCCGCCGTCACGGCGCGCGCTCGCTGACGTCAGCAGTCAATTGTCGAAGCCCACGACATCGACGAGTTCGCTCGCCTGCTTGCGCAATCCGGCGATGGCGGCGAGCGGCACATTGTCGGGCTTCGGCTCGCCGAAGGAGGCGATCGTCTTCTCGACCGGCACGCCGGCGACGACGGGATATTCGTAGTTCACCTCGGCGTAGAGGCGCTGGGCCTCCGGCGAGACCATGAATTCGAGGAACCGCACCGCATCCGCCTTGTGCGGCGCGTGTCTGGCGACGATCGCGCCGGAAATATTCATGTTGGTTCCGCCGTCGCGGAACGTCGGCAGGACGACCCTGACCGCCTCGCCCCAGGCGCGTTTGGCGGCGTCCTTCTCGTTGAGCAGGCCGCCCATGTAGTAGGTGTTGCCGAGGCCGATGTCGCAGACCCCGGCGGCGATGTCCTTGGCGACGTCGCGGTCGCCGCCCGACGGCTTCTTCGCCAGATTGGCCTTGATCCCCTTCAGCCAGCCCATCGCCTTTTCCGCGCCCATGTGCTGCACGCCGGCGGCGAACAGCGCGACATTGTAGACGTGCTGGCCGGAGCGGATGCAAATCTTGCCTTTCCACTTCGGGTCGGCGAGGTCCTCGTAGGTCTTGGGCGGGTCGGCGACGCGCGCCTTCGCGGCGTAGATGACGCGGGCGCGCTGGGTGAGGGCGAACCAGAGATTGGCGGGATCGCGCAGATGGGCGGGAATCGCCTTGCCCAGCACGGCCGAGTCGACGGGTCGGGCGATGCCGATGTCGACGGCGTTCTGCAGGCGGCCGATGTCCTCGACGAGCAGCAGATCGGCCGGACTCGCCGCGCCCTCGGTGCGGATGCGCTCCTCGAGGCCGGCGGTCGCGAAGATCGTGTTGATTTTCACGCCGGTCGCCGCGGTGAAGGCGTCGAAGACGGGCTTCACGAGTTCGGGCTGGCGATAGGTGTAGATGTTGAGGCTCTGCGCGGACGCCGCGGATGCGCCGGCGACAAGAAAAAAAGCGGCCGCCGCGAGGCGGGCCGTCGGGGTCGTCGTCATCATATCCTCCAGTCGCGAGGGTCAAGGCCTCGCCTGTCAGCGCGGGCAGGAGTAGAGCAGGCCGCTTCGGCGGTCAATGAGAAATGTCAAGTAAATCAATAGATTGTAACGGTTCTAAAGTAGCGGGCGCGGCGCGATCTCGCGATTTGTCATCCCGGCGGGAGCGGAGCGGAGAGTCGTTGCCCAGTCTCGGCAATGGAGCGCCATGCCCGGCACTTGCTGGGTTCCCGCGCGCCCGCTGCGCGGGCGTCGGGAATGACAGTGGGGCGGCGCGATCACGCCGCCGGCGTGCCGCCCGCCAGCGCGGTCGCGGCCATGGCGCGGTCGATGTTGGCGCCGGAGAGGATGACGCCGACGCGTTGTCCCTGCAATGTCGCCTTCTCCTGCATCACGGCGGCGAGCGCGGCGGCGCCGGCGCCCTCGGCCATGTTGTGCGCATCCTCGTGCAGAACGCGCATGGCCTGCGCGATCTCGTCGTCGTCGACGCGCACGATATGGGCGGCGCCGGCGCGGATGATCGCCAGCGCGTCGGCGGAGGGCGCGCGCACCGCCATGCCGTCGGCGAAGGTCCTGGCGGTTCCCTCGACGACGCGGCCCGCCTCGAAGGAGCGCGCATAGGCGTCGGCGCCGGTCGCGACGACGCCGACGATCCGGGTTTTCAATCCGAGAAGATCGCGCGTCAGGATCAGGCCGCAGAGGCCCGAGCCGAGGCCGATAGGGGCGTAGACGCGATCGAGATCGGGCGCGGCGCGGAACAGTTCGAGCGCGTAGGTGGCGACGCCGAGCACGAGGTCGGGATGGAAGGAGGGCACGAAGACGAGGCCGCGCAACTGCGCGAGCCGCGCCGCCTCGGCGCGGGCGTCGTCGAAATCGGCGCCATGTTCGATCAGCTCGGCGCCGAGGGCGCGCATGGCGGCGTTCTTCTCGACAGAATTGCCGTGCGGGACGACGATCGTCACCCTCACCCCATGCACGCGGCCGGCGAAGGCGAGGCTCTGGCCGTGATTGCCGCGCGTCGCGCTGATCACGCCGGGCAGGTCCGGCCGCTCGCGCTTCAGCCTTTCCAGATGCACGAGGCCGCCGCGAATCTTGAAGGCGCCGACCGGCGTGTGGTTCTCGTGCTTGACGGTGACGTCGACGCCGAGACGCAGGCCAAGCAGCGGCCAGCGCCAGGCCGGCGTCGGCGGCACATGCGCGCCGATGCGGGCATGCGCCGCCTCGAGGTCGGCGAGGGTGAAGCGATAGGCGTCGATCGACATGGCGCGGGTCCGCGGCAGGAAAGGGCCGCGGCGGCCGCTTTCGTCAGGGGGCGCGAGCCTACTGCACCAGCGCGAAACCGGGAACCGGCGCGACCAGCCGCACCTGCTTGCCGGCCATCGCCGGGCCAAGATGGCGCGTCACCGCCGGACGGACCGGGGACTGGGCGATCTCGGGCAGGGCGCGCTGCGGCGGCGGTTTGCGCGCGGCGCGGTCGAGCGACACCAGTTTGCTGCGCATCTCCTTCGGCAGCGAGATCGCGCCGACGGCGGCGAAGTCGTTGCGCCTGAGCGGCCAGCGCGTCGCGCCCTTGAAGACGCGCACGCCCTCGCCGGTCATCACCGTGTCGCCACGGCGCAGGGTGAGGTCCTCGAGCACCGACATGATCGGCTGCGTCTCGCGGCCGGGGCGGCGGCAGCCGCAGGTCGGATCGCGCGTCGTCGCATGGCGGAAGGCGACGGGCAGGGCGGAATAGCGCCGGCCGTCGAGAGAGACCGCCTGGTCGATCTTCTCCGAGCCCTCCGGCAGGACGAACAGCCGCGTCGGCGCGCCGGGGCAGAGCTGGCCGCACATCGCTCCCTGCGCCTTCGCGTCGACAGCGTCGCGCACGGCGCCGAGGGGGAAGTGGTAGCCGTCGCACAGGCGCACGCAGACGGCGCGGCGGCCGAGCGGCGACGAGGCGGGCGCGACCGGCGCGACCGCCAGACGGGCGGCATGGGCGCGGGCGATGGCGCGACCGGTCTCGCGGGCGAGCGCGGCGTCGATGGCCCGGCCGGCGGGGGCGCGATCGAGGGCGCTGCGGTCGAGATGCGGCAAGGGCGCATAGGCGAAGGGCGCGGCGCG
>JAEULW010000149.1 GCA_016793505.1 Methylobacteriaceae bacterium
ATTCCCTTCAGTTCGAGCGCCGGCGCGGTCACAGCTCGATCACCATTCCATCAAATGCGCGTTCGGCCCCCTGCGGCGCCTCGCCCGCGAGCATTGAACGCGCCATATGCGTCAGGATCAAGCGTCCGATGGTCGCGCGCGGCAGGCGGGCGGCGAGGACGCTCCAGTCGAGATGGTTCGGCAGAGTGCGGTCGCGCTGGTAGCATTCGATCAGCGCGACATCTGCGCCAGCGACGAGCGCAGGCAGCGAGTCGCACCAACCCGAATCGCCGGAAAAGGCGACAACCTTTCCCGCGCGCGCGATGCGATATCCTAGGCACGGGCCGACACGTTCGTCATGGACCATCGGAAAGGCCGCGATCGCAAAGCCGGCGAGCGTGGCGGGCGCGTCCGGCGCGATCTCGACGAAACGCGTTTCGAAAACGCGCTGCGCATCGAAGGCGCCGGGAAACAGCGCCTCGCAGACTGTGCGGGCGCGCATCTCGACGCCGCGCGGTCCGGCGATGGTGAGCGCCGCGCGGCGCCTCGTGTTGAACTGCGCATCGAGCAGAAAGAAAGGTAGGCCGGCAAAATGATCGCCGTGAAAATGCGTGAACAGAATCGCCGCCACCTTGTTACGATCGATGGCCGTCCGGTTCAGCGCAACAAGCGAGGAGGCGCCGCAATCCACCAGCAGCGCCTCCTCGCCCTGCGCCACATGCAGGCAGGTGTTGAAGCGCCCACCCGAACCGAAGGCGTCGCCGCAGCCGACGACCTCGATTCGCATGGCGGGCGCGTCTCGTCAGATCACATCGGGCACTTCGAATCCGACATGTAGTCGTGCACCTTGACCGCGCCGGAGATGATGTCGGCGACGGCCTTGTCGGCGGCGCCCTTGATGTCGGCGGTGAGCAGCGCCTTGTTGTGCTCGTCCGCCGCGTAGCCGACGCCCTCCTCCTTCAGGCCGAGCACGGTGACGCCCGGCTTCCAGGCGCCGTTCTTGGCGTCCATGAAGGTCTTGTAGGTGGCGGTGTCGACGCGCTTCATCATCGAGGTCAGAACCTTGCCGGGATGCAGCATGTTCTGGTTGGAGTCGACGCCGATGCCGAGCTTGCCGGCGTCCGCCACGGCGCGCAGCACACCGACGCCGGTGCCGCCGGCGGCGTGGTAGATGACGTCGGCGCCGCGATCCATCTGCGACTTGGCGAGTTCGGCGCCCTTGACCGGATCGTTCCAGGCCTGGCCGGTGGTGCCGGTCATGTTCTGGAAGATCTCGGCGGCGGGATTGCCGGCCTTGACGCCCTGCACGTAGCCGCAGGCGAACTTGCGGATCAGCGGAATGTCCATGCCGCCGACGAAGCCGACCTTGCCGGTCTTCGAGGCCTTGGCCGCCATCAGGCCGACGATGAAGGAGCCTTCGTGCTCCTTGAAGACGATCGACTGCACGTTCGGCTTGTCGACCACCATGTCGATGATGGTGAACTGCGTCTTGGGGAATTCGGCGGCGACCTTCTCGACCGACGTCGCCTGGCTGAAGCCGACCGCCACGACCGGGGTGAAGCCGTCGCGGGCGAAGCGGCGCAGCGCCTGCTCGCGCTGCGAATCGTTCTGCACCTCGAAGTCGCGATACTCGACATTCGTCTCCTTCTTGAACTTCTCGGCGCCGTTGTAGACGCCCTCGTTGAAGGATTTGTCGAACTTGCCGCCAAGATCGTAGACGATCGCCGGCTTGAACTGCGCCTGCGCCGTCGCCGCGCCGGCCAGCAGCGCCGCGGCGGCCAAAGCGCCGCGCAGCGCGACGGTGAAAGTCGCCGTCATGAAGACATCTCCCTGTGTTCCGGGGCGCCTGCGCGCCGCCGCCTGCCGCAAGGATGGCACGCGCCGGGCGCCGCGCCAATGGGGCGGGCGCGGCTCTTCACGGCGGCGTGAGCGGCGCCGAATCCGGCTTGCCGCGCCTGCGTCGGGCGCGCAGACTCACGGGTGAACGACCCGGAGTCGACGGAGCAGCCCATGGCCTTCTTCCGCGCGTTCCTGACGGCCGCCCTGGCGGCCGCGATGCTCTGGCCCGGTCCGGCGCCGGGCGGCGCGGCGCGCGCCGAGGGCGGGGCCGTCAAGGTCGACGTCGAACTGGTGATCGCCGTCGACATCTCCTACTCGATGGACGAGGAGGAGCAACGCCTGCAGCGCATCGGCTATATCGAGGCGCTGACCTCGCGCCAGTTCCACGATGCGCTGAAGTCCGGCGCGCACGGGCAGATCGCCGTCGCCTACATGGAATGGGCGGGCGCGCATGACGCGCGCGTGCTGGTCAACTGGATGCTGATCGACGGGCCGGAGACGGCGCGCGTGCTCGCCGACAAGCTCGCCGAGGCGCCGACGCGCCGGGCGCGCCGGACCTCGATCTCGACGGCGATCGACAAGTCCGTGCAGATGTTTTCCGGCAACGGCTACGACGGAATCCGGCGCGTCATCGACATTTCCGGCGACGGACCGAACAATGACGGCCGCCATGTCGTGACGGCGCGCGACGAGGCGCTCGCCAGAGGGTTCGTCATCAACGGGTTGCCGGTGGTGCTGAACCGGCCGAATTACGGCTGGGGCGACATCAAGGATCTCGACATCTACTATCAGGACTGCGTCATCGGCGGGCCGGGCGCCTTCATGGTGCCGATCCGCACGCCCGAACATTTCGTCGAGGCGACGCGCACCAAGCTGGTGATGGAAGTCGCGAGCGCGCCGCCCGCGATCCTGCCGGACAATGTCCAGCCGGCGCAGAATCGCGCGCCGCGCGTGTCCTGCACCATCGGCGAGCGCATGTGGCAGGACCGGTGGGGCAATTGACGCGGGCGAGACTGGCGCTCGTCGCCCATGACGCGAAGAAGGCGGCGATGTGCGACTGGGCGGCGCGGCACGAGGCGCGGCTGGTGGCTTGCGATCTCTACGCCACCGGCACGACGGGCGCGCGCATCGCCGAGCGCTGCCCGACGCTGGCGCCGGCGCGGCTGAAGAGCGGGCCGCTCGGCGGCGACCAGCAGATCGGCGCGATGATCGCCGAGGGGCGGATCGACGCGCTGTTCTTCTTCGTCGATCCGCTGTCGCCGCATCCGCACGACGTCGACGTCAAGGCGCTGATGCGCGTGGCGCTGGTCTACGATCTGCCGCTGGCGCTCGATCCGGCGACGGCCGATATTCTGATCGAAGGGCTGGCGCGACGCGCCGGCGGGGAGAAACGCCATGACTTCGCCTAGCCGCATCGCCCTTGCGCTCGCCCTCGCCGGGCTCCTCGCCAGCGGCGCGGCGGTCGCGCAGACGCAGGCGCCGGAGGCGGCGACCGGGCGCGCCGTCAAACAGGCGGGCGTGACGACCAGATACATGGCCGCCGCCGCCAATCCGCTGGCCACCGAGGCCGGCCGCTTGGCGCTGCGCGCCGGCGGCTCGGCGATCGACGCGGCGATCGCCACGCAGCTCGTGCTCAACCTCGTCGAGCCGCAGAGTTCGGGCGTCGGCGGCGGCGCCTTCATGGTGGTGTGGGACGCCGGCGCCCGAAAGCTGACGACGCTGGACGGCCGCGAGACCGCGCCCGCCGCAGCAAAGCCCGACCGCTTCCTCGGGCCCGACGGCAAGCCGATGAAATTCATGGACGCCGTGGTCGGCGGCCGCTCGGTCGGCGTGCCCGGCACGCTGAAGCTGATGGAGGAGGCGCACCGGCGCTGGGGCAAATTGCCCTGGGCGATGCTGTTCCAGCCGGCGATCGACCTCGCCGAGGGCGGCTTCGCCGTGTCGCCGCGCCTGAACGGCCTGCTCGCGCGGGAGACGGCGCTGAAGACCGATCCGCGCGCCCGTGCGCTGTATTACGACGAGGCCGGGCAGGCCCGGCCGGTCGGCTACCGCCTGCGTCACCCCGCCTTCGCCGCGACGTTGCGCGGCCTCGCCATGCACGGTTCGGCGCTGTTCTACGAAGGGCCGATCGCCGACGACATCGTCGCCACCGTGCGCAGCCATGCGACCAATCCCGGCGACATGACGCTGGCCGATCTCTCCGGCTACAGGGTCGTCGAGCGCGAGCCGGTGTGCGGGCCCTATCGCGGCGCCACCGTCTGCGGCATGGGTCCGCCCTCCTCCGGCGCCGTCGCCGTGCTGCAGATCCTCGGCGCGTTGCAGGGCAAGGACCTTGCCGCGATGGGGCCGGGGCCGGAAGCGCTGCACTGGTTTTCAGAGGCCGGGCGCCTCGCCTTCGCCGATCGCGCGCTGTATCTCGGCGATCCCGCCTTCGTCGACGTTCCGGTCGCCGGGCTGATCGATCCGGCCTATGTGGCGAGCCGCGCCGCGACCATCTCGCCCGATAAGTCGATGGGCCGGGCGAAAGCCGGCGAGCCGCCGATGAAGAAGACGTTCAACTTCGCCCCCGGCGAGGGCGTCGAATATGGCACCAGCCACATCTCGGTGATCGACGCCGCCGACAACGCGGTGGCGATGACCACGACGATCGAGGACGGGTCCGGCGCACGGCTGATGACGCGTTCGGGCTTCCTGCTCAACAACGAGCTGACCGACTTCAACTTCGCGCCGATCGAGGACGGCAAGCCGGTCGCCAACCGTGTCGAGCCGGGCAAGCGGCCGCGCAGCTCGATGGCGCCGACCATCGTGTTCGACAAGGACGGCAAGCTCGCCGCGGTGGTCGGCTCGCCGGGCGGCAGCCTGATCATCAATTACGTGGCGAAGACGCTGGTCGCCATGCTCGACTGGAAGATGGACCCGCAAGGCGCTGTCGATTTCTCCAACATGGGCAGCCGCAACGGGCCGACGGAAGTCGAGAAAGGCGCCGAGGCCGAGGCGTGGACGGCCGCGCTGCAGGCCAAAGGCCACGAGGTGCGCGCCATCGAGATGACCTCGGGCGCGCAGGCGATCCTCGTCACCCCGCAAGGCTTCACCGGCGGCGCGGACGGGCGGCGCGAGGGCGTCGCGATCGGCGATTGAGGCCGCGCCGCGCGCCTCCCGTCAGACGCGAGAGCGCGGCGATCGGTGATCGAGGTCGGGCCAGACGTCGTCATGGCCGGGCTTGCCCCGGCCATCCACGCCCGAGGGCCGCGCGCATGGCGTCCGAGGAAGGCGCAGCGGCGCCGCGTGGATGCCCGGGACAAGCCCGGGCATGACGGAGCGCGGCGCGCCCAACGCCTGCCGTCAAGCGCGAGCGTGGCGATCGGCGATTGAGGCCGCCGCCCCGTGGCCGTCATGGCCGGGCTAGCCCCGGCCATCCACGCCAGTGGGCCGAGCGCAGTCATTCCGACGGGCCGAGTCGCGCCCGCCACTCCCCTCAGCTGCGCAGCCGATACTTCACGAACCCTCCCGGCGCGTCGCCGGCCGGCTCGGCCTTGAGGTCCGGCGGCAGCGCCGCGGCGGCGGACGGCGAGGTGACGAAGGTGACGACCGCGCTGTCCGGCCAGGGCGCGAAGCGCCAGTTGCCGTCGGCGGCCGGCTCGATCGTCTTCTTGTCGACGATGTAGCGGACGATCACGTCGCGATTGGTGTCGGGCGCCTCGATGACGATGGTCCTGCCGTCGCAGCCCGGGAAATTGCCGCCGCCGGCGGCGCGGTAATTGTTGGTGGCGACGAGGAACATCTGCTTCTCGTCGATCGGCGCGCCCTTCCAGCTCAGATCGACGATGCGGCGCGCCTGTGCGTTCACCAGCTTGCCCTTGTCGTCGTAGCGGGCGGGCTGGGTCACGTCGATGCGGTAGGCGACGCCGTCGATGACGTCGAAATTGAAGGCCGGGAAGGCGGGATCGATCAGCTCCTGCTCGTCGGTCCTGCCCGGATCGATGCGGCGGAAGATGCCGGCCGACATCTCCAGCCACTCGCGCACCGTCGCCCCGTCGATGCGCACGGCGCGCAGCGTGTTGGGATAGAGATAGATGTCGGCGACGTCCTTGATGGCGATCGGGCCCGGCTTCACGTCGGTGTAATAGTCCGGCCCGCCGCGGCCGCCCGACTTGAAGGGCGCCGCCGCCGACAGAACCGGCAGGCCGCGCAGCGCCGGATCGGCGGCGGCGAGGCGCGCCACTTCGGCGATTTGCGCCTGCGCGACGATCTGCACCGACGGATCGTCGCGCACCAGCGCGAAGAAGGAGTTGATCGGGCTTTTCGTCTCGCCGACCGGGGCGCGCACATAGGTGAGCGCGGCCTGGTGATCGGCCTCGGCGGCGGCGAGCACGGCGGCGACGGACCCGACCTTCGCCACGATCCTGCGATCGGGCGTGCGCTCGTAGATCGGCCGCGTCTCGACCCTGAAGGCGGCGACGCGCCAGCCGCGTTCGGACTTCTCGATGTCGAGGTCGAGGACGCCGAGATGGCTGCCCCAGAAGCCGGGCATCACCGCCGGCACGCCGGCGATCGCGCCGGCCTTCGCGTCGACCCCTTCGATCCCCTCGAAATCCTTGCCCGGGAAGACCAGATGCTGATGGCCGAGGATCATCGCGTCGATTCCGCCCACGGCGGCGAGGCCGCGCGCGGCGTTCTCCTCGCCCGCGGCGGGAGCGGTCTTCGCGATGCCGGAGTGACAGAGCGCGATGACGATGTCGGCGCCGGCGCGGCGCACGCCGGGGACGAAGCGGCGCGCCGCCTCGACGATGTCGAGCGTCGCCACCCGCCCCTCGAGATGGGCCTGATCCCAGCGCATGATCTGCGGCGGAACGAAGCCGATGACGCCGATCTTCAGCTTGTGTTCGGCGCCGGCGGCGTCCTTCATCGTCCGCTCGAGCAGGATCCAGGGGCGATAGGCCGGCCAGCCGTCGGGGCGCGTGACGTTGCAGCAGACGAACGGAAAATTCGCCCGCGCCATGGCGCGCTCGAGAAAGGCGAGGCCGTAATTGAACTCGTGATTGCCGAGGGTGGCGCAGTCATAGCCGAGCGTGTTCATCGCCGCGACGATCGGGTGGGCGCCGCCGGCGACGCCCTTCTCGTAGGCGACATAATCGCCGAGCGGCGAGCCCTGGATGATGTCGCCATTGTCGAACAGAAGACTGTTCGCCGCCTCCCTGCGCGCCGTCTCGACGAGCGCGGCGGTGCGGGCGAGGCCGACCGTGTCGTCGCCGCGGTCGCGATAATAGTCGTAAGGATGCGTGTTGACGTGCAGATCGCTCGTCGCCATGAGGCGCAGCGCAAGCCGGGCCGGGCCCTGGGCGCGCGCCGCGGCCGGACCGAGCGCAGCAAGCGCCGCCGCCCCCTGCACCGCCTTGCGCCGGGTGAGTCGCAGCTTCGTCCCGCCGGCCATCACAGCCTCCCTCGACAGGCGCAGACAAGCTCCTCCAGTTGTGCCACGCTGGCAAGGGGCGACGCACGGCGCGAAGATTGCATGACGCCGACGCCGCAAGGGGGGACGACATGACAGACGCGATGGATCGGGCCGCGCCCGACAGAGTGGACGAGATGCTGCCGGCGCCCAAGCTGACGGCGCTCGGCCTGCAGCATGTGCTGGTGATGTACGCCGGCGCGGTGGCTGTGCCGCTGATCGTCGGGCGGGCGCTCAATCTCAAGCCGGAAGAAGTCGCTTTTCTGATCAGCGCCGACCTGTTCGCCTGCGGCGTGGCGACGCTGATCCAGGCCTGGGGCCTGCCGGGCGTCGGCATCCGCCTGCCGGTGATGATGGGCGTCACCTTCGCCTCTGTGACGCCGATGATCGCCATCGGCCGCAACGCCGATCTCGGCATCACCGGCGTGTTCGGCGCGGTGATCGTCGCCGGCATTTTCGGCCTGCTGATCGCTCCCGTCGTCAGCCGCATGCTGCGCTTCTTCCCGCCGGTGGTGACGGGGACGATCATTCTCGTCATCGGCGTGTCGCTGATGCGCGTCGGCATCGGCTGGGCGGCGGGCGGTCCGTCCTTCATCACCTCGATGATCGACGGCAAGTTGCGGCTGATCGACAATCCCAATCCGAACTACGGCAATGCGACCAATCTGGTGATCGCCGCCTTCGTGCTGATCACCATTCTGCTGATCACCAAGCATGCGCGCGGCTTCGTGCAGAACATCGCCGTGCTGCTCGGCATCGTCATCGGCTGCATCGTCGCCTGGGCGCTCGGGCTGATGAAGTT
>JAEULW010000155.1 GCA_016793505.1 Methylobacteriaceae bacterium
GCCGGTCGAGGATTCGCTTGCAGGTCTTCGAGGTCGGCGTCAGCTCGAAGTCGAGCAACGGGGGCAGCGCCTCGGGATCGCGCGGCACGACTTTATTGAAGAAGTTGATCTGCTCGTCCGGCGGCCGGCACCAGTAGGCGAAATGATAGGCGCCGCGCGGGACGCCGGCCTGCTGCGCCTGCGCCCAGTTCAGGGCGAATTTCTCGTCGAGATGGTCGCCGCCCTCGGTCGCCTTGATCCAGGCGAATTTGACGCCGGCGCGACGCACCGCCTGCCAGTCGATGTCGCCCTGATATTTGGAGACGTCGATGCCGTGGATTTCATAATCGTTGGGATGGCCGCCGACGAAATGATCATTGCCGGCGCCGGCGCGCGAGGCGACGCCGTCGCCGACCAGCGGCACGCCGCCGCCACAGGCGGCGACAGAGAAAGCCGCCGCAAGGGCGAACGCAGCGGCGGCGAGGCGACGAAATCCATGCATCATCAGCCACAATTAGAACGAACGCGGTAACGGATCGTTAAAGCGACTCACTTGAGCCCGAACCACAAGGTGGCGATGCCGAGGAAGGCGAAGTTGCCGACGACGTCGGTCACCGTGGTGACGAAGGGCGAGGAGGCGACCGCCGGGTCCTTGCCGAGACGGTCGAGCGTCAACGGGATCAAAATGCCGCCGAGCGCGCCGGCGACGAGGTTGGTCACCATGGCGAGGGCGATGACGAGGCCGATGCCGACATCGGCGAACCAGGCGCCGGCGACGACGCCGGTCAGAAGTCCGAACGCCGCGCCGTTGAGCAGGCCGACGGTCGCCTCGCGGCGCGTCACGCGCAGGGCGTTCATCGGGGTGAGTTCGCGCGTCGCCAAAGCGCGGACGGCGACGGTCATGGTCTGCGTCGCGGCATTGCCGCCCTGGCTGGCGACGATCGGCACGAGGATGGCGAGGGCCACCATCTTCTGCACCTCGCTGGCGAACAGGCCGATGACCGACGAGGCGAGGAAGGCCGTCACCAGATTGACGAACAGCCACAGAAAGCGGCTGCGGGCGATCCACCAGACGTCGTCGGACAGCTCCTCGTCCTTCTTGACGCCGCCGAGCGCCAGGATGTCCTCGCCCGCCTCCTCCTGGATGACGTCGACGACGTCGTCGATGGTGACGACGCCGACGAGGCGGTCGCGCTCGTCGACGACGGCGGCGGAGACGAGGTTGTAGCGCTCGAACAGGCGGGCGACCTCCTCGCGATCCTCGTCGGCGCGGATGCGGCGGCGCTCGGCGTCCATGATGTCGGAGACCGGCACGGGCCGGCGGGTGCGCATCAGGCGATCGAGAAAGACGTTGCCGAGCAGGCGCCCGGCGGCGTCGACGACGAAGATCTCGAAGAAGCTTTCGGGCAGATCGTCGGGATCGGCGTCGCGCATGTGGTCGATCGCGTCGCCGACCGTCCAGTGCGGCGGCACGGTGATCAGCGAGGTCTGCATCAGGCGGCCGGCCGAGCCTTCGGGATAGTCGAGCGAGCGCTCGACCTCCTTGCGCTCGTCGGCCGGCATCGCCTCGAGGATTTCCTCGCGATCCTCCTGGGTCAGGTCCTCGAGAATGGCGACGGCGTCGTCGCTGTCGAGTTCGGCGACGCCTTCGGCGACGGTCTCGGGCTCGAGCTCCTCGAGGATTTCCTCGCGGACGGTGTCGTCGACCTCGGTCAGGGCCGCAAAGTCGAAGTCGCGGCCCATCAGCTCGACGAGCTTGGGCCGGTCGTCCTGGTCGAGCGCCTCGATCAGATCGCCGAGATCGGCCTCGTGCAGATCGCCGGCGAGATCGTTGAGGCGGGCCGCGTCGCCGGCCGCGATCGCCTCGGCGACGGCGGCGACGAAAGCGGACGCGAGATCGCCGGCCTCGTCGCGCAGGGCGAGCGCCGCGTCGGAGGGGCGCGCGAGGGTTTCAGGGTCGACGCCGTCGGCCATGTTCGCGCCCTCGAATTCGCGGAAAGACGATCGTCGCGCTATAGACGCGGCGCAGCGCGAAGGCAAACCCGGCCCGATTCGAAAAGACCCTTTTTCAATGCGTGGATTTTTCCTGCGCGCGGCGCTCGCCGCGCTCGTCTTCATCGCCCCGTCCGCCGTCCTCGCCGCCTGCCGCGCCGACGCGCTCGGCACGGCGCGCGCAATCGGCGTCGGCGGGCCCGGCGCGGTCGGCCTCAAGAGCTATCCGCGGACGCTGGCGCTCGCCGACAAGGAGCTGGCGCTGACCTTCGACGACGGGCCCCTGCCCGGCCCGACGACGCGCGTGCTCGACGCGCTCGCCGCGGAATGCGTCAAGGCGACCTTCTTCGTGATCGGCCGCAACGCGGCGGCCAATGCGCAGCTGGTGCGCCGGCAGATCGCCGAGGGGCACACCGTCGCCAACCACACCTATTCGCATCCCGCCGCGACGCTGCGCGGCCTCAGCGACGCCGCCGCCCGCGCCGACATCGAGCGCGGCGCGGCCGCCATCGCCGCGGCCGGGGGCGGGCGAACCCCGTTCTTCCGCTTCCCCGGCTTCGCCGACACGCCGGCGCTGGTCGAGTGGCTCGGCGCGCGCGGCGATCTCGTCTTCGGCGCGGACCTGTGGGCCTCGGACTGGGCGCCGATGAGCCCGCAGGCGCAGCTCTCGCTCGTGCTCGGCCGGATCGAGCGTGCGCGCAAGGGGATCGTGCTGTTCCACGACACGCGCGAGCAGACCGCGGCGATGCTGCCCGCCCTGCTGCGCGAACTGAAGGCGCGCGGCTACCGCATCGTCCACCTCACCCCCGGATGGGGCGCGACGACGACGGCCGCCGGACCGGGCTGGCGCTCGGACACGGACCGGCTGATCGCCGGGTTGAGGCGCGGCGCGGGCCTGCGCTGAGGCGCCTGACGCTCCCAGCTGTCATTCCCGACGCCGGCGCAGCGGGCGCGCGGGAACCCGGCGCCGGGCATCGCGCGCTACGCCGCAGGACTGGGTCCCGGCTCTCCGCTTCGCTCCGGCCGGGATGACAGATCGAGTGTCATTCCCGACGCCGGCGCCGCCGGCGCGCGGGAACCAGCGCCGGGCATCGCGCCTGATGTCGCAGACTGGGTCCCGGCTCTCCGCTTCGCTCCGGCCGGGATGACAGCCGCTTCGCTCCGGCCCGGATGACAGAGCGAGTGTCATTCCCGACGCCGGCGCAGCCGGCGCGCGGGAACCCAGCGCCGGGCATCGCGCCCGATGTCGCAGACTGGGTCCCGGCTCTTCGCTTCGCTCCGGCCGGGAAGACAGGGGCCTGTCATTCCCGACGCCGGCGCAGCCGGCGTGCGGGAACCCAGAGGATGCCGGGCGTCGCGCTCGATGCCGAAGAACTGGGTCCCGGCTCTCCGCTTCGCTCCGGCCGGGATGACAGGGGCGTGTCATTCCCGACGCCGGCGCCGCCGGCGCGCGGGAACCC
>JAEULW010000157.1 GCA_016793505.1 Methylobacteriaceae bacterium
ACGCGCCGGCCGCTGTTTTCCGACATCCGGCTGCGCGAGGCGCTCGGCCTGATGTTCGATTTCGAATGGATCAACGCCAATCTGTTCGGCGGGCTCTATACGCGGTCGAAGAGCTTTTTCGACGAGTCCGAACTCGCCTCGACCGGCCGGCCCGCCTCGGCGCGCGAGCGCGAGTTGCTCGCGCCTTTCCCCGAGGCTGCGCGCGCCGACATCATGGCCGGCGAATGGCGGCCGGCCGCCACCGACGGCAGCGGCCGCGACCGCGGCCCGGCCAGGCGCGCCCTCGCGCTGCTCAAGGACGCAGGCTGGGGCCTCGTCGACGGGGTCATGACCTCACGGCGCAGCGGCGAGGCGCTGGCCTTCGAGATCATGGTCGTCACCCGTGCGCAGGAGCGGCTCGCGCTGAGCTTCGCCGAGAGCCTGAAGCGCATCGGCGTCTTCGCGCGGGTGCGCGTCGTCGACGAGGTGCAATATCAGCGCCGGCGGCAGAAATTCGAGTTCGACGTGATGCCCGGCACATGGGTGGCGACGCCCTCCCCCGGCAACGAGCAGCGCGCCCGCTGGGGCTCGGCCAGCGCCGATCAGGAGGGCGCCTTCAACCTCGCCGGGGCGCGATCCCCGGCGATCGACGCGATGATTTCGGCGATGCTGGCGGCAGAGAGCCGCGAGGATTTCGTCGCCGCGGTGCGCGCGCTCGATCGCGTGCTGCTGTCGGGCTTTTACATCGTGCCCTTCTTCCATACGTCCGACCAGTGGCTCGCCACCGCCGCGGGGATCGCCCGGCCGGCGCGCACGCCGCTGTTCGGCGTCACCATGGACGCGGCCTGGAGGACATCGCCGTGACGCCTGCCGACCAAGTCCCGGGGACCCGCGCATGAGCGCCTCGCCGCATTTCGGCGCCTTCGCCCGCACGCCCGGCGCGGGACGGCGCGCGCTGCAGGCCTGCGTCTTCGACGCGCTGCTGAGCGGGGCGGCGCGACTGCGCGCCGATCGCGTCGCGCTGGAGGCGTCGGGCGCCGGCGTCGTCGGCCCGCCGTCGCTGACGTTCGGGGCCTTCGACGGCGTGGCGAGCCGGCTCGCCGGCGCCTTTCGCGAATGCGGGCTCGCGCCGGGCGACCGGCTGATGATCGCCGGGGCCGCCGATCCGGCGACCGTGGCGCTGATCTTCGGCGCGGCGCGGGCGGGGCTCGAAACGGCGCTGATCTCGGCCGCAGCTGATCGCGACGCGCTGATCGCGGCGGCGCGCGCCGCCGACGTCGCGGCGCTGGCCGCGCCCGGCCGGATCGGCGACTGGTCGCCGGCGCAGACGCTGCTCGAAGTGGCGGGCGCGGTCGAGACGATCCGCTTCGTCGGCGTCTGGGGCGCGGCGGCGCGCGGCGCGCTCCGGCTCGACGACGACAGTTTTGAAGCGCCCGCGGCCGCGCCGAAGGCGCCGCCGGCGGCGATCGTCAGCTTCGCCGGCGCGCCGGCGACGCCGCGGCCGGTCAGGCGCGATCAGTCGACCGTGGCCGCGGCGGCGCTGGATTTCCTCGCCCGGGCGCAGATCGGGGCCGGGCTGGCTCTGGTCACCTGCGTTTCTCCGACGCGGCTCGCCGGGCTCGTCGCCGGGCCGGTCGCCTCGCTGCTGTCCGGGGCGACGCTGCATCTGCACGCCCCGTTCGAAGGGGCCGCGCTCATCGAGGCGCTGCGCGAGACGCAGCCGGCCCATCTCATCCTGCCCGGCTCGCTCGGCGCGGAGATCGCGGCGCTGGCGCGGCTGCGTCGCCTCAGGCTCGCCTCGCTGACGCTGGTCGAGGACGAGGCGGGCGCGCCGGCGGTGATCGATGCGGATTCGCCGATCGTCGATCTCAGGCGCATCGGCGAGATCGCCTGCGCGGCCGAGCGGCGCGACGAGCACGGCCGCGCCGCCGTCTTCCCCGGCGCGCCGCATACCGTGCCGCTCGACGAGGAGGAACTGCTGGCCCTCGACTGGCGCGAGGCCGCCGACGGCGTTCGCGAATGGCGCGGCGTGGCGGTCGCCGGCGGCGAGGACTGGACGCGGGCGTGAGCGGGGACAGACGTCGCCGGTCGGCCGCCCCGCTCGCCTTCCGCGTCATGCCCTGGACAAGCCCAGGCATGACGCAGGGGAGAGGCCGCGCAAGGATGGCTTGGCGGCGCCTGCCATGATGGGGACAAGGTGGCGTCTGTCTAACGTCGGTCCTGCCGCGTTTCTCTGGCGTCATGGCCGGACTTGTTCCGGCCATCCACGCCCGGGGGCCGCGCGCATGGGCCCCGGCAGAGGCGCAGCGGCCCCGCGTGGATGGCCGGGACAAGCCCGGTCATGACGGCGCGTAAGGCGGGGCGATGGATGGCTTCGCTGCGCTCGCCATGACGGCGAGGGGGGCGCGCGCTACGCCGCCTTCTTTTCCGCGATGCCGACGAGCGTACGCAGGATCTGGCGTGAGCCTTCGAGGCGCTGGTCGGGCGACTCCCAGTCGCGCATGAAGACGATCTTCATGTCGGGGCGCACTTTCGCTCGCGGGCCTTCGGCCGAGACGAAGCGCACGAGGCCTTGCGGATTGGCGAAGGAATTGTCGCGGAACGCGACGATGACGCCCTTCGGCCCCGCATCCACCTTCTCGACATGGGCGCGTCGGCACAGCGCCTTGATCGACATGAGTTTGAGCAGTTGCCGCACCTCGTCCGGCGCGGGGCCGAAGCGGTCGACCATCTCGGCGCCGAAGCTTTCGATCTCCTCGTCGGTCTCCAGCGTCGACAGGCGCTTGTAGAGCTGCAGGCGCAGCGTCAGATCGGCGACATAGGCCTCCGGGATCGTCACCGGCGCGCCGATGGTGATCGCGGGCGACCAGGCCTCCTCCGCCGGGGCCTCGACGCCGGCCTTGAGCAGCTCCACCGCGTCCTGCAGCATCTGCTGGTAGAGTTCGTAGCCGACCTCCTTGATGTGGCCGGACTGTTCGTCGCCGAGCAGATTGCCGGCGCCGCGGATGTCGAGATCGTGGCTCGCCAGCTGGAAGCCGGCGCCGAGCGTGTCGAGCGACTGCAGCACCTTCAGGCGCTTCTCGGCCTGCGGCGTGATCTGCTTCTTCGCCGGCAGCGTGAACAGCGCATAGGCGCGCGCCTTGGAGCGGCCGACGCGACCGCGCAGCTGATAGAGCTGGGCGAGGCCGAACATGTCGGCGCGATGCACGATCAGCGTGTTGGCGGTCGGGATGTCGAGGCCGGATTCGACGATGGTGGTGGAGAGCAACACGTCCGCCTTGCCCTCGTAGAAGGCGGTCATCTTCTCCTCGAGTTCGGTCGCCGCCATCTGGCCATGCGCGACGATGAACTTCGCTTCCGGCACATGCGTGCGCAGGAAGGTCGCCGCCTCGTCGAGATCCTCGATGCGCGGGCAGACGTAGAAGGATTGCCCGCCGCGATAGCGCTCGCGCAGCAGCGCCTCGCGCAGCGTCAGCGGATCGAAGGGCGTGACGAAGGTGCGCACGGCGAGCCGGTCGACCGGGGGCGTGGCGATGATCGACATGTCGCGCACGCCGGTCATGGCGAGCTGCAGCGTGCGCGGGATCGGCGTCGCCGACAGCGTCAGCACATGCACCTCGGCGCGCAGCTCCTTCAGACGCTCCTTGTGCTTGACGCCGAAATGCTGCTCCTCGTCGACGATGACGAGGCCGAGCTCCTTGAAGGCGATCGCCTTGCCGAGCAGCGCATGCGTGCCGACCACGATGTCGACCGAGCCCTCGGCGAGGCCCTGCTTCGCCGCTTTCTGGTCGGCGGCGCCGACCATGCGAGAGAGCTGCGCGAGGCGGATCGGCAGGCCGGCGAAACGTTCGGAAAAGGTGCGGAAATGCTGGCGTGCGAGCAACGTCGTCGGCACGACGATCGCGACCTGACGGCCGTTGATCGCCGCGGCAAAGGCGGCGCGCAACGCCACCTCCGTCTTGCCGAAGCCGACGTCGCCGCAGACGAGGCGATCCATCGGCTTGCCGGCGGACAGGTCGGCCAGCGCGTCCTCGATGGCGCGCTGCTGGTCCTCGGTCTCGTCATAGGGAAAGCGCGCGCAGAATTCGTCGTAGAGCCCGTTGGGCGGAACCAGCTTCGGCGCCTGCTTCAGCTGCCGCTCGGCGGCGAGCTTGACCAGCGCATGGGCGATCTCGCGGATGCGCTTCTTCATCCGCGCCTTGCGCGTCTGCCAGCCGAGACCGCCGAGCCGGTCGAGTTCGACCTCGGTCTCCTCGGCGCCGTAGCGCGACAGCAGTTCGAGATTCTCGACCGGCAGAAACAGCTTGTCGCCGCCGGCGTAATGCAGTTCGAGACAATCGTGCGGCGCGCCCGCCGCCTCGATCGTCTTCAGCCCGACGAAGCGGCCGATGCCGTGATCGACATGCACGACGAGATCGCCGGGCGTCAGCGCCGCGACTTCCGACAGGAAGTCCTGCGCGCGGCGCGGCTTCTTGCGGGCGCGCACCAGACGATCGCCCAAGATGTCCTGCTCGCCGATGATCGCCAGATCGCCGACTTCGAATCCCGCCTCCAGCGGCAGCGCGGCGAGCGCGACTTTTTCGCGCGGCAGGGCGAGAGCCTGCGCCAGCGTGGCGACGTTCTCGCTGTGCTTCAGCCCGTGATCGGCGAGGACGTGGCCGAGGCGCTCGCGCGAGCCTTCCGACCAGCCTGCGACCACGACACGCATTCCCCTGCCCTGCAAGGCCGCGACATGCGCGACGGCGGCCTCGAACACATTGGCGTTCTCGTTCGCCCGTTCCGCGGCAAAGTTGCGTCCCTCGCGGCCGGCGCAGGCGATCACGGTTTTCGACGGCGGCTGATCGAACGGCGTGAGGCGGGCGAGGCTCGCCGCGTCGAGCCGCCGCCGCCAGTCCTCGGGGGCGAGATAGAGAGCGTCCGGCTTCAACGGCTTGTAGGGCGCATTCGCCGGATCGGCGTCGTACTGTTCCTTGCGCGCGTCGTAGTAGTCCTTGATCAGCGCGAGGCGTTCGCCGGCGGCGTCCTCGGCGAGGCGATCGAGCAGGATCGGCGCGCCGGCGAGATAATCGAACAGCGTGTCCATCTGCGTATGGAACAGCGGCAGCCAGTGCTCGACGCCGGGATGCCGGCGGCCTTCGCTGACAGCTTCATACAGCGCATCGCCGCGGGTGTTGGCGCCGAATTCGGCGACATAGGCCTGGCGGAAGCGGCGCATCGTCTCGGAGGTGAGCTGCAATTCGCTCATCGGCGTGAGATCGAGCGCGCGCAGCTGCGTGGTCGTGCGCTGCGTTTCGGGGTCGAAGGCGCGGATCGACTCCAGCGTGTCGCCGAAGAAGTCGAGCCTGACCGGCGCCGGCATGCCGGGCGCCTGCAGATCGAGAATGCCGCCGCGCACGGCGTATTCGCCCGTCTCGCGGACCGTCGAGGAGCGCAGGAAGCCGTGCGCCTCGAGCCAGCGCACAAGCTCCTCCATGTCGAGCGCATTGCCCGGCGCGGCGGAGAGCGACTGCGCCGCCACCCAGTCGCGCGGGGCGAGGCGCTGGGTCAGCGCGTTGACCGTGGTCGAGACGAGGCGCGGCTTCTCGATCGAGCCGCGCGTGCGGGCGAGGCGGGCGAGCGCCGTCATGCGCTGCGCGGCGATGGCGGCGTTGGGCGAGACGCGATCGTAAGGCTGACAGTCCCAGGCCGGCAGCGAGACGATCTCGATCTCGGGCGCGGCGAAACGCAGCGCCTCCTCGAAGGCCGCCGCCCGCTGGCCGTCGCGGGCGACATGCAGGAGCGCGGCGGCGCGATCCTCGGCCTGCGGCGCGAGGAGGCGCGTCAGGTCGGCGGCGAGGAAGGCGTCGAACCCGTCCGGCGCGGCGGCGAAGGTGAGGCTCGCGCCGGCCTCCAGCTGCGAGACGGCGGAGCGGAGCAGAGCATTGGGCGTAGGTGCGGGCGCCAAGGATTTCATCCGGAACGACGAGCGCGGCGGCGCGCGATCGCGGGCCTCCGTCGCCGGCCATATAGGCCGCCCTGCGGGCTTTCACAAATGCTGGGAACGGCCGGCGTCGGTCGCGACGATTGCGTGTTCAGTCGAACAGCGGCGCCTGATGGGTGTGGAACGCAAAAATTCGGCGGAACACCGGCCCGTCTCGCCCGCTCGGCAGCGGCAGCTCGCCGCTGATCCATGAAAAGACGTCGCGGTCGGACTCGTCGAGCAGCGCCTCGAATTCGGAGAGTTCGTCGGCCGACAGCGCCGCGCCATGCGCGTCGAAGAAGCCGCCCATGATGAGGTCCATCTCGCGCAGGCCGCGGCGCCAGGCGCGAATCCGGGCGCGGCGGCGGCGGGCGTCGAGATCGAGTTCGGGGGCGGTCATCGGCAGGCTCCGGGCGCGCGGCGGCCGCACGGGCCGCGCAGTCCCGACATAGCGCCGAACCGCGCGCCTGTCATGGCGCCGCGGGCGCGATCGCGCCGGCGATCAGGCGCCGGAGGCCAGACGCGAAATATTCTCGGTCCACTGTCCGGAGTTGACGACGCCCGGCTTGCTCTTGTGCGTGCGGAGCAGGATCTGCCCGCCCGGCGGGACGACAAAGCGCTCGCGCGCGTGGAAGACATACTCCTTCGTCTTGCCGTCGGCCGCGTCGAGATAGCTCACTTTCACCGGCTGGTCGTAGGCGACGTCCCCGCCCTTCAAGTCGTCGTCGTAGCCGACGAGCATTTCCGCCGTCACGCAGTCGATGCTGGAGATCGACGTCTTGCGCCGGAAGACGACATACCATTTCTCGTTCGAGACGCTGCATTTGGGCGGCGACACGTCGAGCACCGTCGCGAGCGTGTAGCGGTAGTTGACGAGGTTGTTGACCTCGACTCCGCCGATCAGGCCGGTCATGGCGAGGGCGATGCCCGCGGCGGCGTAGAGCTTGACGGCCATGCGTTCCTCCCGGTCCTACAGCGCGGACACGACGCCCGCGCGATCGGTCTTGGCGCGGATGCGGACGACGTCGCCCTGTTTCAGCGGAGATGACGAAACGGTCGACTCGGCGACGGTCGCGCGCGCGACGGCGCCGTTGGCGGGGGAGACGTAAAGCAACTCGACCGCGCGGGTCTGGCGCAACGTCCCGGCTGCGGACGGCGCGGCCTGAGCGGAAGCCTTGGCGGCCTCGCAAGGCCCCAGCTTCGAATAGCGAGTCGCGCCGTCGCGCTCGAAGCGCAGGTAGCACTGCTGCGAGACGGAGACGACGCGCGCCTCGACCGTGGCGCTGCCGCCGGATCGGACGAAGTACCATCCTCCCATAGCCGCCACGCACAGGGCGATGACGCCCAGCGGAATTTCTTGCGACATCAGTCCCCCTATCGCTGTCGCGACAGGCTAGGGGGCAACGGTTGATCCAGCGTAAAGGCGACCGTGCGGGGCGCTCATACAGGCCGGGCGGTCGGCGCGGCGCGCATGACGGGGCCCGCGCTTCGCGCTAGGACTCGCGGCGATGCGCCCCTCGCTGCTCGACCCGCTGTTTGCGCCTGCTACGGCCCTGCCCGGCGTCGGGCCGAAGGTCGAAAAGCTCATCGACCGGCTGGTCGGCCCGAACGAGGCGGGGGCGCGCGTCGTCGACGTGCTGTTCCACCTGCCGCACGGGGCGGTCGACCGGCGCAACCGGCCGAAAATCCGCGACGCGCCGCGCGACGCCGTGGTGACGCTCGAGGTCACCGTCACCGAGCACCGGCCGCCAGCCAGCAAACGCGGCCGGGCGCCCTATCGCGTCCTCGTCGAGGACGGGACGGGCGACGTCGAGCTCGTGTTCTTCCTCGCCCATCACGGCTGGATCGAGAAGGCGCTGCCGATCGGCGCCAAACGCTGGGTGTCGGGCAAGCTCGAACTGTGGGACGGCCATCTGCAGATGGTCCATCCCGACCGGGTGCTCGACGCCGCCGGCATCGAGCGCCTGCCGCCGGTCGAGCCGGTCTACGGCCTGACCGAGGGGCTGTCCCCCCGCATTCTCGCAAAGGCGGCCGAGGCGGCGCTGAAGCGCGTTCCCGCCGATCTGCCGGAATGGATCGATCCGGCGCTGCTGGCGCAGAAGGGCTGGCCGGATTTCCGCGCGGCGCTCGCCGCGCTGCATTCTCCCGCGACGCCGGAGGCGGTCGCTCCCGAGGCGCCGGCGCGGGCGCGCCTCGCCTATGACGAGATGCTGGCCAACCAGCTGGCGCTGGTTCTGGTGCGCGCCAGCCTGCGCCGGCCGCAGGGACGGGTCAGCGCCGGCGACGGCTCGCGCGCCGCGCGCATCCTCGCCGCCCTGCCCTACGAACTCACTGCGGCGCAGACGCAGGCGCTGGCCGAGATCGCCGCCGACCTCGCCTCGGACCGGCGCATGCTGCGGCTGCTGCAGGGCGATGTCGGCTCGGGCAAGACGATCGTCGCGCTGCTCGCCATGACCGGCGCGGTCGAGGCCGGCCGGCAGGCGGCGCTGATGGCGCCGACCGACATTCTGGCGCGTCAGCATTTCGAGCGGATCGCGCCGCTGGCGGCGGCCGCGAACCTGCGCCTCGCCCTCGTCACGGGTCGCGACAAGGCGTCGGAGCGGCGGGCGGCTCTCGCCGGTCTGGCCGCCGGCGAGATCGACATCGCGATCGGCACGCATGCCTTGTTCCAGGACGAGGTGGCGTTCCGCGATCTCGGCCTCGCCGTCGTCGACGAGCAGCACCGCTTCGGCGTGCATCAGCGCCTGGCGCTCGGCGCCAAGGGCGAGGCTGTGGACGTGCTGGTGATGACGGCGACGCCGATCCCGCGCACGCTGATGCTGACCGCATTCGGCGACATGGACGTGTCGCGCCTGACCGAAAAGCCGGCCGGCCGCCAGCCGCTCCGGACGGTCACCATGC
>JAEULW010000158.1 GCA_016793505.1 Methylobacteriaceae bacterium
CGCGCCGCCTCGAAAATCCGCTGCTGCCCTTCGCCGCCCGGCGCCTGCCGGCCGAGGGCGCGCGGCTCGGCGCCTTCGGCCTGACGACGGAGGCGCTGGCCGCCCTGCCCCGCGCGCCGGGCGCCGTCGAGGCGCCGGCGACCGTCGCCGGCCGCCCCGTCGCCCGTCAGGCCGAGGCGCTGTTCGTCGGCCAGCGGCCGCAGACGCCGGAGATCGGCGACCTGCGCATCGCCTATGCGCTCGCCCCCGAAGGCGAGGTCAGCCTCGTCGGCCGCCAGGTCGACGGCCGCATCGCCGCCCATCGCGACGCCGACGGCGCGACGATCCTGCTCGGCGCCGCCGGGCTGCGCGAGCCGGCCGACCTGTTCGGCGCCGCCCGCGGCGGCAATGCGACGCTGACCTGGGGCCTGCGCCTGACCGGCGCGCTGGCGATGTGGGGCGCCTTCGCCCTGCTGCTCGGCCGGCTGACGGCGATCGGCGAACTGATCCCGCTCGTCGGCGGCCTGCTCGCCTCCGGCTCGCGGCTCGTCGCCTTCGTCGCCGCGGCGCTGGTCACGACGCTGCTCGTCGCCGGCGGCTGGCTGATCGCCCGGCCCTTGCCGGCGCTGGCGCTCCTCGCCGCCATCGCCGCGGCCATTGCGCTGTGGCGCGCCCGCGCCCGCCGCGGCCCGCCGCCGTCCGCCCTGCCCAGGCCGTGACCGTCCGGGCCACGGCGCGGCGCCTGTCGAAGGACGGGGCCGACGCAAGCGGCGTCGCCAGACGGGGCCGCGTTCAGCCCACCGGAATCGGCGGCTCGCTCGTGCCGGCGACGGTCTGGTCGAAATCGATATTGGCGCCGGTGATCAGCCCGGCTTCGTCGCTGGCGAGATAGGCGCAGAAGCGCGCCACCTCTTTCGGATCGACGAGCCGCCCGAACGGCCGCGACTTCACCGCCTTGTCGAGCCAGCCGTCCTGCGCCCCATGATAGACGCGCATGACGCGGTCCTCGCCCGGCGTGTCCATCCAGCCGATGTTGAGGCCGAGGATGCGGATGCGATGGGCGAGCAGCGCATTGGCGACGTTCTTCGTCATCGTCGCCAGCGCGCCCTTCGACATCGAATAGGCGGTCAGGAAGGGCTGGCCGCCATGCGCCGACATCGACTGGATGTTGATGACGCAGCCGGCGATCTTCTCACGCCGCATGATCCGCACCGCGCCCTGCGTCAGGAAAAAGGGCGCCCGCACATTGACGTCGAACAGTTCGGCGAAGCGCTCCGGCGTCGTGTCGAAAATATCGCCGCGATCGGTCAGCCCGGCGGCGTTGACCAGCACGTCGATCCGCGAAAACACCTTGTCGGCGGCGGCGATCACCTTGTCGCAATCCGAAAGCGAGGCGAGATCGGCCGACACGAACAGCGCCCGCGTGCCGGCCGCCGCCAGCGCCGCCCGCACCTTCTCGCCATGCCCGGCGTTGCGCCCGCAGATGACGACGCCCGCCGCCCCGGCCCGCGCGCATTCCAGCGCGATCGCCTCGCCGAGCCCCTGCGTGCCGCCGGTGACCACCGCGACCTTGCCTGTGAGCCGCCCCGCCATCGCCATCCCCCTCGCGCGCCGCGTGACTCGGCGCCCGACCCGACTATAGCTTGGCGCGATCGGCTGACGAGTCGCCGGCGGGAGGCAGGACATGCGTTTCGGATTGCTCGGCGCGGGCCGCATCGGCCGCATTCACGGCGCCAATGTCGCCGCCCATCCCGGCGCGAGTCTGACCGCCGTCGCCGACGCCGACGCGGCGGCCGCCGGCGAACTGGCGCAGCGCTGCGGGGCCCGCGTCGCGAGCATCGACGACATCGTCGCCGACAGGAGCGTCGACGCCGTCCTGATCTGCACGCCGACCGACATGCACGCCGATCTGATCGAGCGCGCCGCAAAGGCCGGCAAGGCGGTGTTCTGCGAAAAGCCGGTCGATCTCGATTCCGACCGCATCCGCCGCTGCCTCGACGTGGTGGCGAAGGCCGGCGCGCCGCTGATGATCGGCTTCAACCGCCGCTTCGATCCCAACTTCGCCGAGGTGAAGAAGCGCATCGACGCCGGCGCCGTCGGCGCGGTCGAACTCGTCACCGTCCTGTCGCGCGATCCCGCCCCGCCGCCGCCGAGCTATGTGGCGCGCTCCGGCGGCCTGTTCCGCGACATGATGATCCATGATCTCGACATGGCGCGCTTCCTGCTCGGCGAGGAGCCGGTCGAGGTCCACGCCGTCGGCGCCTCGCTGGTCGATCCGGCGATCGGCCTGGCCGGCGACGTCGACACCGCCGCCGTGCTGCTCAAGACGCGCTCCGGCAGGATCGCCCAGATCTCCAATTCGCGCCGCGCGACCTATGGCTACGACCAGCGCATCGAGGTGCATGGATCGAAGGGCATGGCCCGGGCGCAGAACGTGCCGGTGACGACCGTCGAGGTGGCCACCGCCGCCGGCGTCCTCGCCGACCCGGTGCAGAACTTCTTCCTCGAGCGCTACGCCGCCGCCTATCGCCGCGAGCTCGACGCCTTCATCGAGGCGGTGGCCGCCGGCAAGCCGCCCTCGCCCTCCGGCGCGGACGGCCTCGCCGCGCAGATTCTCGCCGACGCCGCGACGCAGGCCCACCGCACCGGTGAGCCCGTCCGGCTCGGCTGAGTACAGTTTGTCGCATGCCTCGCCGATGCTTGTCGCCCGCCGCGCCAGTTCAGTAGACTTGGCGCGAGCGACAGGAGATTCGAGACCATGCGCGTCAATCTCGCCGAGATGTCCTTGACTGAACTCGAGGCTCATCTGGCCGCCGTGCAGCAGGCGATCCGCGCCCGGCGCGAGGCCGATCGCGAGATCGCCCGCCGTCAGGTCGAGGAGCGGGCGCGCGAACTCGGCTTTTCCGTCGAGGAGCTGTTCGGCCCCGCCGGCGAGGCGGACGGCGAAAGTCGCGTCGCGCCCAAATACGCCGATCCGCGCGACCCCGCCCGCACCTGGTCCGGCCGCGGCCGCACGCCGCGCTGGCTCGCCGAACGCGAGGCCGAGGGCTACGCCCGCGAGGCGATGCTGATCGCCAGGGGCTGACCTCGCCCCGCGCGGGCGCTATGCACGAGGCGCCGCGCTGGAGGCGGCGAATCGCACGCCATGGCCAGCCCGCCCCGCAAACTCCTGAACGCCGAGCGCCGCGACGACGATGTCGACGTCTCGCTGCGCCCGCTGGCGCTCGCCGATTTCACCGGCCAGGAGGCGGCGCGCGCCAATCTGCGCGTCTTCATCGAGGCGGCGAAGGCGCGCGGCGAGGCGCTCGATCACGTGCTCTTCGTCGGCCCGCCCGGCCTCGGCAAGACGACTCTGGCGCAGATCGTGGCGCGCGAACTCGGCGTCAATTTCCGCTCGACCTCCGGCCCGGTGATCGCCAAGGCCGGCGATCTCGCCGCCCAGCTCACCAATCTCGAAGAGCGCGACGTGCTCTTCATCGACGAGATTCACCGGCTCAACCCGGCGGTCGAGGAAATCCTCTATCCGGCGATGGAGGATTTCCAGCTCGACCTGATCATCGGCGAGGGGCCGGCGGCGCGTTCGGTCAAGATCGATCTCGCCCGCTTCACCCTCGTCGGCGCGACCACCCGCGCCGGCCTGCTGACGACGCCGCTGCGCGACCGTTTCGGCATCCCGATCCGCCTCAACTTCTACACGGTCGAGGAGCTGGAGAGGATCGTCACGCGCGGCGCCCGCGTGCTCGGCCTCGGCATGAGCGAGGACGGCGCCAACGAGATCGCCCGCCGCGCCCGCGGCACGCCGCGCATCGCCGGCCGGCTGTTGAGGCGCGTGCGCGATTTCGCCATCGTCGACGGCGACGCCACCGTCACGCGCAAGGTCGCCGACAAGGCGCTGGGCCTGCTCGACGTCGACGCCATCGGCCTCGACCAGATGGACCGGCGCTATCTCGATCTCATCGCGAAGAACTACGGCGGCGGCCCGGTCGGCGTCGAGACGCTCGCCGCCGCGCTTTCCGAGCCGCGCGACGCCATCGAGGACATCATCGAGCCCTATCTGCTGCAGCAGGGCTTTCTGCAGCGCACGCCGCGCGGCCGCCTGCTCACGGCGGCCGCCTTCCGCCATCTCGGCCTCGAGGCGCCGGCGCAGGCCGCGGCGCAGTTCGGGCTGTTTTCCGACGACGAAGGCTGACCGCCATCGTTTCGTCGCGGCCCGGCCCTATGTGCCGGACATGACCATGCGCACCGAAACCGATTCCCTCGGCCCCGTCGAGGTTCCCGCCGAGCATCACTGGGGCGCGCAGACCGCGCGCTCCCGCGACAATTTCCGCATCGGCGCGGAACGCATGCCGCGCCCCGTGATCGACGCGCTGCTGATGATCAAGGCCGCCGCCGCCGGGACCAACGCCGCGCTCGGCCTGCTGCCGCGCGATCTCGGCGAGGCGATCGCCGGGGCCGCCCGCGCGCTCCTCGATCCGCGTTACGACGAGGAATTCCCGCTCCTCGTCTGGCAGACCGGTTCGGGCACGCAGACCAACATGAACGTCAACGAGGTCGTCGCCTCGCTCGCCAACGAGCGCCTGACGGGCAAGCGCGGCGGCAAGGCGCCGGTGCACCCCAACGATCATGTCAATCTCGGCCAATCGTCGAACGACGCGTTCCCGACCGCCATGCATGTCGCCGCCGCGCGCGAGATCACGGGCCGTCTGCTGCCAGCGCTCGATCGTCTGCAGGACGCGCTCGAGACGAAAGCCGAGCGCTTCGCCGACATCGTCAAGATCGGCCGCACGCATCTGCAGGACGCGACGCCCCTGACTCTCGGCCAGGAGTTTTCCGGCTGGGCGACGCAGGTCGCCCTCGCCGGCGGGCGCGTCGCCTCGACCCTCGGCGGCCTCTATGCGCTGGCGCAGGGCGGCACGGCGGTCGGCACCGGCCTCAACACGCATCCCGACTTCGGCGCGCGCGTCGCCGCGGCGCTGGCGGCTGAAACCGGCCTGCCCTTCCGCCCCGCGCACAACCGCTTCGAGGCGCTGGCGAGCTGCGACGCGCTGGTCTTCACGCAGGGCGCGCTCGCCGCCTGCGCCGCCGGCCTGTTCAAGATCGCCGGCGACATTCGCCTGCTCGGCTCCGGCCCGCGCGCCGGCCTCGGCGAATTGCGCCTGCCCGAGAACGAGCCCGGCTCCTCGATCATGCCCGGCAAGGTCAACCCGACCCAGGCCGAGGCGATGACCATGGTCTGCGCCCGCGTCATCGGCAATCAGGCGACGGTCGCCTTCGCCGGATCGCAGGGCCATCTCGAACTCAACGTCTTCCGCCCCGTCATCATCGACGCCGTGCTGCAGAGCGTGCGGCTTCTGGCCGACGCCTGCGACTCCTTCCGCGCCCATTGCGTCGAGGGACTCGAGCCCGACCGCGCCCGCATCGCCGAACTGGTCGACCGCTCGCTGATGCTCGTCACCGCGCTCGCCCCGAAGATCGGCTACGACGCCGCCGCGAAGATCGCGCGCGCCGCGCACGCCAACGGAACGACGCTGCGCGAGGCGGCGCTCGCCTCCGGCCTGATCAGCGCCGCGGACTATGACGCGATCGTGCGGCCGCAGAAGATGACCGGCGCGACCTAGAGTCGCGGCGCCTGCGTGACTGCGGTCACCGCCAGGAGGCGCTAGGCGGCCTACACGCGCTGCGTCAATACGCAGGAGATTTTCATGTCGCGCACGCACCGCGTCGCAGCGCTGCTCAGTCTGGCCGCCATCGCGGCCGCCGCGTCCTCTCTTGGCCTCGCGCAAGCGCCGCCGAGCCGCATCGACCTGAACGCCTGGAAAATCCCCGCCATCGAGGCGCTGCCGGATTCGCCTGACAGCCGGTTGATCCGCCACGGACATGCGCTGGTCACCGAGACCTTCGCGCATATCGGGCCGGAGGTGCCCGATCCCGCCAAACGGTTCGCCGGCAACAACCTGTCGTGTCAGAGCTGCCATCTCAACGGCGGCTCGCAGGCCTTCGCCATGCCCTATCTCGGCGTCTGGGGCTCGTTTCCGCAATATCGCGCCCGCGAGAACGAGGTCTCGACCATCGAGGAACGCGTCAACGGCTGCATGGAGCGTTCGATGAACGGCCGCCCGCTGCCGCTCGACTCGCCGCAGATGAAGGCGATGCTCGCCTATTTCCGCTTCATGTCGACTGGCGTTCCGGTCGGCGGACAGTTGATCGGCGCCGGCACGACGCCGATCCGGGAGCCCGATCGCGCCGCCGATCCGCAACGCGGCGCCAAAGTTTACGAAGAGCAGTGCGCGGTCTGCCACGGCGCCGACGGACTCGGCGTGCGCAACGGCAAGGTCGGCGATGCCAAAGGCTACCAGTTTCCGCCGCTCTGGGGGCCGGACAGCTACAACACGGGCGCGGGCATGAGCCGGCTGCTCACCGCCGCCGCCTTCGTGCGCGCCAACATGCCGTTCGGCGTCACGCACAAGGAAGCGACGCTGTCGGACGACGACGCCTATGACGTCGCCGCCTACGTGAACGCGCAGCCGCGTCCCGTGAAGCCCGATCTCGACAAGGATTTTCCCGATCGTTCGCGCAAACCCGTGGACGCGGCGTTCCCGCCCTACGTCCAGGGATTTTCCGCCGAGCAACATCGGCTCGGCCCGTTCAACCCGATCCGCGCAAAACTGCGCGAGTTGAACGAGGCGGCCAGGAAGAAGAACTGAAGGCGCCTCACGCCTTGCCGTAGCCGCCGCCGGTCGGCGTGACGATGGTGATCGCCTCGCCGGCCTCGAGCACGGTCTGGTCGCAGCCCTTCAGCTCTTCGATGCGCCCGTCCTTGCGCCGCACGAAGTTGCGGCCCGTCTCGCCCGGCGCGCCGCCGGCGAGGCCGAAGGGCGCCACGCGGCGATGGCCGGAGAGGATGGCGAGATCCATCGTTTCACGGAAGCGGATGGTGCGGCTGACGCCGTCGCCCGCCTTCCATCGGCCCTTGCCGCCGGAGCCGCGGCGGATGTGAAAATCCTCCAGCACGACGGGATAGCGGAACTCCAGAATCTCCGGATCGGTGAGGCGCGAATTGGTCATGTGCGTATGCACGCCGCTCGCGCCATCAAAACCCTCGCCCGCCGGCGCGCCGGAGCAGATCGTCTCGTAATACTGGTAACGCGCATTGCCGAAGGTGAGATTGTTCATCGTGCCCTGCGCCGCCGCCAGCGCGCCGAGCGCGCCGAACAGACAGTTCGTCACCGCCTGGCTGACCTCGACATTGCCGGCCACCACAGCCGCCGGATAGTCCGGCGACAGCATCGATCCCTTCGGGATGATGATGTCGATGTTGCGCAGACAGCCGGCGTTCATCGGGATGTCGGAATCGACCATGACGCGGAAGACATAGAGCACGGCCGCGCGCGTCACCGGCTCCGGCGCATTGAAATTGTCCGCGCGCTGCGGCGACGTGCCGGTGAAATCGACGCGCGCGCGCCGCGCCTTGCGGTCGACCGAGATCTTGACGCGGATGACGCAGCCCTGATCCATCTCGTAGTCGAAGGACGAGTCCTTCAGCTTCTCGACGACGCGGGCGACGCTCTCGGCGGCGTTGTCCTGCACATGGCCCATATAGGCCTCGACGACAGGCAGCGTGAACTGCTCGATCATCTTCTTCAGTTCGGCGACGCCCTTCTCGTTGGCCGCGATCTGCGCCTTCATGTCGTTGACGTTCTGCGTGACGTTGCGCGCCGGATGCGGCGCGCCGGTCAGCAGCGCGATCAGCTCCGCCTCGCGGAAGCGGCCGCGATCGACCAGTTTGAAATTGTCGATGTAGACGCCTTCCTCGATGATGTTCGTCGCCAGCGGACTCATCGAGCCCGGCGCGACGCCGCCGATGTCGGCGTGATGGCCGCGCGAGGCGACCCAGAACAGGATGCGCTTGCCTTTGGCGTCGAACACCGGCGTGCAGATCGTGATGTCGGGCAGATGCGTGCCGCCATTGTAGGGCGCGTTCAGGGCATAGACGTCGCCCGGCCTGATCCGGCCCTCGTTGAGGCGGATGATCGTCTCGACCGAGCGGTCCATCGAGCCCAGATGCACCGGCATGTGCGGCGCATTGGCGACGAGTCGTCCCTGCGCGTCGAACACCGCGCAGGAGAAGTCGAGCCGCTCCTTGATGTTCACCGAATAGGCGGTGTTCTGCAACGTCACGCCCATCTGCTCGGCGATCGACATGAACAGGTTGTTGAAGATTTCGAGCAGCACCGGATCGGCATGCGTGCCGATCGCCTCCTGACGTTTCGCGGCGACATGGCGGTCGAGCAGCACGTGATTCTTCGGCGTGATCGTCGCCCGCCAGCCCTCCTCGATCATGATCGTCTGATGCGGCTCGATCAGCAGCGCCGGCCCCTTGACGCGATGACCGGTCGACAGCTGATCGCGCGTGTAGACGCCGGCGTCCCGCCACGCCCCTTGCGCATAGATGCGCGTGCGCCGCGCCGGCTTCGGCGGCCGCGTCGTCGTCGCAGGCCGCGCCCGCTCGACGAACCGCGCCCCGCCGCCGACCGACTCCACCGACACCGCCTCGAGCACCAGCGTCTTCGACCGGTCGATGAAGCCGAAGCGCGCCTTGTGCGCCTTCTCGAAGGCGCGCTGCATCGTCTTCAGCGGGCCGGCCGTCACCACCAGGGCCGTGTCGGTGCCGGCATAGCGGATATGGGCGCGCACATGCGTCGTCACGTCCGCCTTCTTCACGCCCTGGCCGACGACCTCGCGCGCCGTCTGGCTTCCGAGCCGCCGGCCCTCGCGCTGCAACGCGGCGAGCCCGCGCGCGTCGAAGCCGGTTTCGAGCGCCTGCTGGCGCTGCGCGCGGATGTCGGCGAGGCCCATGCCATAGGCCGAGAGCAGCGAGGAGTAGGGGTGGATCAGCACCTGCTTCATGCCGAGCGCGTCGGCGACGAGGCAGGCATGCTGGCCGCCCGCGCCGCCGAAACAGTTGAGCGCATAGCGCGTCACGTCGTAGCCGCGCGCCACCGAGATCTTCTTGATCGCCTCCGCCATGTTGGCGACGGCGATGCGGATGAAGCCGTCGGCGACCGCCTCCGGCGCGCGGCCGTCGCCGATCTCGGCGGCGAGCTGTGCGAAGCCTGCGCGCACCGACTCTGCGTCGAGCCGCTGATCGCGCGTCGCGCCAAAAATCGCCGGAAAGAAATCCGGGATCAGCTTGCCGACCATCACATTGGCGTCGGTGACTGCGAGCGGTCCGCCGCGCCGGTAGCATGTCGGGCCCGGATCGGCGCCGGCCGAATCCGGCCCGACGCGCAGCCGCGCGCCGTCGAAATGCAGGATCGAGCCGCCGCCGGCCGCCACGGTGTGGATCAGCATCATCGGCGCGCGCATCCGCACGCCGGCGACCTCGGTTTCGAAAGCGCGCTCGAATTCGCCGTCGAAATGCGCGACGTCGGTCGAGGTGCCGCCCATGTCGAAGCCGATCACCTTCTTCAGGCCGGCGGCGCGCCCGGTTTCGGCGAGCGCCACGACGCCGCCCGCGGGCCCGGAAAGAATGGCGTCCTTGCCGGCGAACAGATCGGCCGCCGTCAGCCCGCCCGACGACATCATGAACATCAGCCGCGCGCCCGAGCGCTCGACGTCGAGCTCCTCAGCGACGCGATCGACATAACGTTTGAGGATCGGCGAGAGATAGGCGTCGACCACCGTCGTGTCGCCGCGACCCACCAGCTTGATCAGCGGCGAGACCTCGTGACTGACCGACACCTGCGCAAAGCCCATGTCGCGGGCGATCGCCGCGGCGCGCGCCTCGTGCGCGGAGAAACGGTAGGCGTGCATGAAGACGATGGCGACCGCGCCATAGCCGCGCGCCTGCGCGTCGACGAGACCGGCGCGCAGACCCGTCTCGTCGAGCTCGCGCTCGATCGAGCCGTCGGCCAGCACCCGCTCGTCGATCTCCAGCACCTCGGCGTAGAGCTGCTCCGGCTTGACGATGGCGCGCGCGAAGATGTGCGGGCGCGCCTGATAGCCGATGGCCAGCGCGTCACGGAAGCCGCGCGTGGTGACGAGCAGCGTGCGCTCGCCCTTGCGTTCCAGAAGCGCGTTGGTGGCGACGGTGGTGCCCATCTTCACCGCGCCGATCGAGCGCGGCGGAATGGAATCGTCGGCGGCGAGGCCGAGCAGATCGCGGATGCCGGCGACGGCCGCGTCGCGATAGGCCTGCGGATTTTCCGACAGCAGCTTGCGCGTGTGCAGCCGGCCCTGCGGATCGCGCCCGACGATGTCGGTGAAGGTGCCGCCGCGATCGATCCAGAAGTCCCAGCGCGCCGTCGCCGCCATGCCCGCCTCCCGTTCAAATACAAAATATCGACGTTTCGTTGACGTATTGACATGGACCGCGCCGCCCGTCTAGCCTTCCCCATCGCCCGTCCGCAACGCCGTCATGGCCGGCGGGCCTCAGGGAGGTGAGCCGATGCGCGCATTGTCGAAGATCGTCGCCGCCGTCGCATTCTGCGCAATGTCCGCCGGCGCCGCGTCGGCGCAGACGAAATGGGACATGCCGACGCCCTATCCCGACAGCAATTTCCACACCCGCAACGTCGCCCAGTTCGTCGCCGACGTGAAGGCCGCGACCGGCGGGGCGCTCGACATCCGCATGCACACCGCCGGCTCGCTGCTCAAGCATCCCGAGATCAAGCGCGGCGTGCGTCAGGGAACGGCGCAGATCGGCGAGGTGCTGATCTCGCTGCACGCCAACGAGTCGCCGATCTACGGGCTCGACTCGGTGCCCTTCCTCGTCGCCTCCTATGACGACTCGCGCAAGCTCTACGAGGCGCAGCGCCCCTTCCTCGAGAAGAAGCTGGCCGAGGAAGGCCTCGTCTTCCTCTATTCCGTGCCGTGGCCGCCGCAGGGCGTCTACGCCAAGAAGCTGATCGCCTCGGCCGAGGATCTGCGCGGCCTGAAGTTCCGCACCTACAATCCCGGCACCGGCCGCATCGCCGCCCTCGTCGGCGCCGTGCCGGTGCAGATCGAGGTGCCCGATCTGCCGACCGCCTTCGCCACCGGCCGCGTCGAGGTGACGATCACCTCGGGCTCGACCGGCGTCGAGGCGCGCTTCTGGGATTTCGTCACGCATTATCACGACACGCAGGCCTGGCTGCCGCGCAACGTCGTCTTCGCCAACAAGGCGGCGTGGGACGCCTTGAGCGAGGATCAGCGCGGCAAGGTCAAGGCCGCCGCCAAGGTCGCCGAAGACCGCGGCTGGGAAGCCTCGAAGACCGAGACCGCCCAGCGCATCCAGCAGCTGAAGGACAGCAAGATGACGGTGGTCGCCCCGGCGCCCGCCAAATTGCTCGAGGGCCTCAAGGCGATCGGCGCGCAGATCGCCGCGGAATGGGAGAAGAGCGCCGGCGCCGACGGCGCGGCGATCCTCGCCGCCTATCGCAAGTAAGAAACAACGCGCGGCCCCTTGCGGGGCCGCTTGCGTTTCGGCGGCTTTCTTTCGGGGGACGAGATGCGCCGCATCCTCGATGCGATCTATCGCGCCGCCTTGTGGGCGGCCGCGCTCTGCCTGCTCGCCATCGCCGTGCTGGTGCTGGCGCAGGTCGGCGGCCGCGTTCTCGATACGGCGCTGAAGGCGGCGGGCCGCGCCCCGCTCGGCTTCCAGATTCTGTCGCTCTCCGAGATCGCCGGCTTTCTGCTCGCCGGCGCCAGCTTCCTGGCGCTCGGGCCGACGTTGAAAGCGGGCGGGCATATCCGCGTCACCATGTTTCTCGCCATGCTGGGCGCGGGCGGGCGTCGCGCCGTGGAGACGCTGGCGGCGCTGTTCGGCCTCGTCTGCGCGCTTTATCTCACCTGGCACATGGCGGCGCTGGCGCTCGAATCCTGGCGCTTCAACGAACTGTCGATCGGCCTGATGCCGATCCCGCTGGTCTGGCCGCAAATTCCGCTCGGCCTCGGCGCCGTCGTGCTGGCGATCGCCCTCGTCGACGAACTGGCGATCCTTGTCAGCCGCGGCGATTTCAGCTTCCGCCTCGCCGAGGACGCCGCCACCCTCGGCAAGGAGGGCTGAGCCATGGACGTCGTGCAGACCGCCCTCGTCCTCATCCTGCTGCTCTTCGTCATTCTCGGCGGCGGACTGTGGATCGCGCTGGCGCTCGGCGCCATCGGCTTCCTCGCCATGGCGATGAAGGTCGCCGCCGCGCCCGGCCCGGTGCTCGCCACATCGATCTGGCAGTCGATCGCCGGCTGGGATCTGACCGCCCTGCCGATGTTCATCCTGATGGGCGACATTCTCTACCGCACTCGCATCGCCGAAGATTTGTTCGCCGGCCTCGCGCCCTGGCTGCAGCGCCTGCCGGGCCGTCTGCTGCATGTCAACGTCATCGGCTGCACGGTGTTCGCCGCGGTGTCTGGCTCGTCGGCGGCGACCTGCGCCACGATCGGCCGCATCTCGCTGCCCGAGCTCGAGAAGCGCGGCTACGATGCGCGCCTGTCGGTCGGCACGCTCGCCGGCTCCGGCACCATCGGCCTGATGATCCCGCCCTCGATCATCATGATCGTCTACGCCTCGGCGACGGATCAGTCGGTGGCGCGGCTGTTCATCGCCGGCGTCGTGCCGGGACTCATGCTGGCGGCGTTGTTCTCCGGCTTCATCATCGTCTGGGCGATGCTCAATCCCGATCGCATGCCGGCGCGCGAGGCGCGCCAGGACGTCGCCGCCAATCTGCGCGCGACGCTGCGGCTTCTGCCGGTGATCGCGCTGATCGTCGGCGTCATCGGTTCGATCTACGCCGGCTTCGCCTCGGCGACCGAGGCGGCGGTCGTCGGCGTCTTCCTCGCCATTCTGCTGTCGGCGGCGCAGGGCGCGCTGACCCGCGCCAGTCTCGCCGAGGCGCTGCTGTCGGCGACGCGCACCTCCTGCATGATCTGCTTCATCCTCGCCGGCGCGGCCTTTCTCACCGCGGCGATGGGCTTCACCGGCATCCCGCGCGCCCTCGCCGAATGGATCGGCGCGATGGGCCTGTCGAACTGGGCGCTGCTCGCCGCGCTCACCCTGTTCTTCGTCGTGCTCGGCTGCTTTCTCGACGGCATCTCGATGGTGGTGCTGACCACCTCGATCATCATGCCGCTGGTCGAGAAGGCGGGCTTCGATCTGATCTGGTTCGGCATCTACATCGTGCTCGTCGTCGAGATGGCGCAGATCACCCCGCCGGTCGGCTTCAACCTCTACGTGTTGCAGTCGCTGACCGGCCGCAACATCTTCCGCATCGGGCTCGATGCGCTGCCGCTGTTCCTGCTGATGGTCGTCGCCGTGGCGCTGATCGCAGCCTTCCCGCAGATCGCGCTGTGGTTGCCCTCGCAGATGCTGGACGCCCGATGACCGGCCGCCGTCGCTCGCAAGACCCCACGCCCGCGCCGCTCGGGCCGATCGTCTCCTCCGGACATCTCGCCTCCGGCGCGTTGCCGGCGCTGTCCGAATTCGAATTCGCGCTGAGCATGACGACGCACGCCTTTCATCGCTGGATGGTGCGCTGCATGGCCGCCGCCGGCCTGCCCGACCTGTCGCCGCTCGACGTGCTGGTGCTGCACAACGTCAACCACCGCAACCGCCCCAAGCGCCTCGCCGACATCTGCCTCGTCCTCAACATCGAGGACACCCATGTCGTCGCCTATGCGCTGAAGAAGCTCGAACGCCTGAAGCTGGTGCGCAGCGAGCGGCGCGGCAAGGAAAAGGCCGCCGCGACCACGCCGGCCGGCGTCGCCGCCTGCCGCCGCTATTTCGAGGTGCGCGAGGAGCTGCTGGTCAAGGCGGTGCGCGGGACCGGCCTCGACCCGCGCCGGCTGTCGGAATTCGCCGCCTCGATGCGGACGCTGTCCGGCCATTACGACCAGGCGGCGCGGGCGGCGGCGAGCCTGTGAGGAGGGCGCGTCGGCTTTTCGTTGCGCGGCGCGGGCGAAGCGCCTATATTTCCTCCATTCCCGTCATGGATGACAGTTTTCGAGGCTCGCCTCGGCCGGGCCGGAGCCGGACCTGACGCGTCCGCGCCGACGCCGAAAAAGCCTTGCAGGAGAAGAAGATGAGCAATGCGCCGCTGATGCCGAAGGCGACCGCCGTGTGGCTGGTCGAGAACACCTCGCTGACCTTCGACCAGATCGCCGCCTTCTGCAAACTGCACCCGCTCGAAGTGAAGGGCATCGCCGACGGCGAGGTCGCGGCCGGCATCAAGGGCTCGGATCCGATCTCCTCCGGCCAGCTCACCCGCGAGGAGATCGCCCGCGCCGAAGCCGACGCCGGGCACGAGCTCAGACTCGCCGTCTCCAAGGTCCGCGTGCCGGAGATGAAGCGCACCAAGGGCCCGCGCTACACGCCGCTGTCGCGCCGGCAGGACCGCCCCACCGCCATCCTCTGGCTGGTGCGCAACCATCCCGAGCTGAAGGACGCGCAGATCATGCGCCTCGTCGGCACCACCAAGACGACGCTGCAGGCGATCCGCGAGCGCACCCACTGGAATTCCTCGCAGCTCCAGCCGATGGACCCGGTGACGCTCGGCCTGTGCTCGCAGATCGATCTCGACTTCGAGGTCGGCAAGGCCGCCAAGGAGCGCCCGCAGGCGGTCGTCGACCGCGGCCAGACCCTTGTGCCGGCCGAGATCACCACCGCGCGCGAGATCAAGCCGGAGAATCTCACCCAGCGCGACGTCTTCGGCGACGCGCCGGCGCCGGTGCGGGAAGAGGAGGAGGCGATCGACGCCGACTCCGTCTTCGCCCAGCTCAAGGGCCTCAAGACGAAGGAATGAGCGCGCCGGGTTTGGCGCGCCGCCTCAGTGCGGACGCGCCGGCCGGTTGACCGCGCGCAGCAGCGTCTCCACCACCGAGGGCGCGTCGCGCCAGTTTTGCGAAGCCTCCTCGCGCCGGCCGGCGCGCGGCGCGTCGAGCAGCATCGCGATGCGGGCGCAGGCGACGTCGAGGGCGCCGCCGCCCGCCGCGGCGGCGCGCTGGCGCCGGCGCATCTCGGATCGACCCGTCGGCATCAGACGCCGTGTTGCTTCAGCGCCGCCTCGATCTCCTCGAGGATGGCCGGATCGTCGATCGTCGCCGGCGTCGTCCACGGATCGTGATCGGCGATCTTCTTCATCGTGCCCCGCAGAATCTTGCCGGACCGCGTCTTCGGCAGCCGGCCGACCGTGATGGCGATCTTGAACGCCGCCACCGGGCCGATCTTGTCGCGCACCAGCTTGACGATTTCCTTCTCGATCTCGATCGGCGCCTTGGTCACGCCGGCCTTCAGCACGATGAAGCCGCAGGGCGCCTCGCCCTTCAGCGAGTCCTTGATGCCGATCACCGCGCATTCGGCGACGTCGGGATGGGAGGAGAGCACCTCTTCCATGCCGCCGGTCGACAGCCGGTGGCCGGCGACGTTGATGATGTCGTCGGTGCGGCCCATGATGTAGAGATAGCCGTCGTCGTCGACATAACCGGCGTCGGCGGTCTTGTAGTAGCCCGGGAACTCGGAGAGGTAGCTCTCCGTCATCCGCGCATCCTGCTGCCACAGCGTCGGCAGCGCGCCGGGCGGCAGCGGCAGCTTCACGACGATCGAGCCCATCTTGTTGGCCGCCACGGGCCGTGCCGCCTCGTCGACGATCTGCACGTCGTAGCCGGGCATCGGCACCGTCGGCGAGCCGTGCTTGACCGGCAGCATGCCGAGGCCGACCGGATTGCCGACGATCGCCCAGCCCGTCTCGGTCTGCCACCAGTGGTCGATCACCGGCACGCCGAGAATGCGTTCGGCCCAGGCCACCGTGTCGGGGTCGGCGCGCTCGCCGGCCAGGAACAGCGTGCGCAGCGATTTGGTCGAATATTTCTTCAGGAATTCCGCGTTCGGATCTTCCTTCTTGATCGCGCGGAAGGCGGTCGGCGCGGTGAACAGCGCGACGATCCCGTACTCCTCGATCATCCGCCAGAAGGCGCCGGCGTCCGGCGTGCCGACCGGCTTGCCCTCGTAGCAGACCGTCGTCGCCCCGTAGAGCAGCGGCCCGTAGACGATGTAGGAATGGCCGACCACCCAGCCGACGTCGGAGGCCGCCCAGTAAACCTCGCCCGGCTGCACGCCGTAGAGGTTCTTCATCGTCCAGGCGAGCGCCACCATGTGCCCGCCATTGTCGCGCACCACGCCCTTCGGCACGCCGGTCGTGCCCGAGGTGTAGAGGATGTAGAGCGGATCGGTGGCGGCGACCTCGACGCACTCGGCCTTGCGGCCCGCCGCCTTCGCCTTCGCGACGAGGTCGGCCCAGTCGTGATCGCGCCCGGCGGTCATGCTCGCCTGCGCCTGCGGGCGCTGCAGCAGGATCACGGCGGACGGCTTCGACGCCGACAGCTCGATCGCCGCGTCGAGCAGCGGCTTGTAGGCGACGACGCGGCCCGGCTCGATGCCGCAGGAGGCGGCGAGCACCGCCTTCGGCTTGGCGTCGTCGATGCGCGTCGCCAGCTCCTTCGCCGCGAAGCCGCCGAACACCACCGAATGGATCGCCCCGATGCGCGCGCAGGCGAGCATGCCGATGATCGCCTCGGGAATCATCGGCATGTAGACGATGACGCGGTCGCCCTTGCCGACGCCCTGGTCCTGCAGCGCGGCGGCGAGCGTCGCCGCCTCGTCCTGCAGCTCCGCGTAGCTGATCCTGCGCTTCGCGCCGGTGACCGGGCTGTCATAGATGATCGCGGTCTGCGCGCCGCGCCCGGCCTTGACGTGCCGGTCCACCGCATTGAAGCAGGTGTTGCAGGTCGCGTCCGGGAACCAGCGGCCATAGACGCCGGCCTTGGCGTCGAACACCGTCTTCGGCGCCCTGATCCAGTCGATCGCTTTCGCCGCCTCGCCCCAGAAGGCCTGAGGATCGGCCTGCCATCGGCCGTAGACGTCGCGATAGGTGCTCGCCATCTCGAACGCTCCTGACTTCCCCGTGCGGCCTTTTTTGCGGCCCTTGACGTCGGCCTTCTTGCGCCCGGGCGCGTTTGCAGGCAACTGCGGCGCCGTCAACACTTCGGCCAATGCCTGCGCTGCGGCCGGGCGGGAGCGCGCGCGCCGGCATGCAGGATTGGGTTTTCTGGTCGGTCGCCGCGCTGGCGGTGGCGCTGATGGGCCTCGGCAAGGGCGGCTTTTCCGGCCTCGGCCTCGTCTCCATCCTGCTGATGGCGCTGGTGACGACGCCGCTCGCCGCCGCCGCCATCATGCTGCCGATCCTGATCGTCCAGGATGCGGTGACGGTCTGGGCCTATCGCCGCGAGGCCGACTGGCGGCTGCTGGCGGTGATGCTGCCGGGCGGCCTCGCCGGCATCTTCCTCGGCTGGCTCTTCGCCGCCCGCATCGACGAGGCGGCGGTGCGCCTCGTCGTCGGACTGATCGCCGTCGTCTTCGCCGTGCGCGGCTTTGTCTCGCGCCTCCCGCCCGCGGCCCCGCGCGCCTCGACGGCCGGCGGCCTGTTCTGGGGCGTCGTCGCCGGCTTCACCAGCTTCGTCGCCCATGCCGGCGGCCCGCCCTTCCAGGCGCATGTGCTGCCGCTGCGCCTGCCGCCGCAGATCTACGCCGGCACGACGACGATGTTCTTCGCCGTCGTCAATCTGGTGAAGGTCGCGCCCTATTTCCTGCTCGGCCAGTTCAGCCCGGCCAATCTGACCGTTTCGGCGGCGCTGGCGCCGGCGGCGATCGTCTCGACCCTCGCCGGGGTCTGGCTGATCCGCCGCATCGCTGCGGCGCGGTTCTACACGCTGATCCTCGGACTGACCTTCGCCGTCGGCTGCAAATTCGTCTGGGACGCGGGCCGCGCCCTTCTCGGGATTTGAAGCGGCCGGCGAAACCTCGCGTTAGGCCGGCGCGGCGCAGGATGGCGGCATGACCGAGCCGTCGACCGCGACCCCGCATGCGCGCGCCTTGCCCGCCTTCCTGCTGGCGGGCGCGCTCGGCTTCCTCGTCGACGCCGGCGGCGCCGCCGCGCTGGTGGCGGCGGGCTGGAGCGCGCCGGCGGCGCGCCTGCCCTCGATCCTGGCGGCGCTGACCCTGACCTGGGCGCTCAATCGCCGTCTCGCCTTCGCCCCGGCGCCCGGCGGCGCGCTCGCCGAATTCGGCCGCTACCTGCTCGTCTCGGCCGGCGGAGCGGGGCTCAACCTGATGGTCTATCTCATGGTCTTCGCCGCCGCGCCGGCGCGCGGTCCGCTCGTCGCGGCGATTGCGGTGGCGGCCGGCTCGGTCGCCGCGCTCGCCTTCAACTATCTCGGCTATCGCCGCTTCGCCTTCGCCGGCCCGCTGCGTCCGCCCGCCGGCTGATCACGCCGAAGGCGCCGCTTCCGGCCTCCCCGCGCCCCGCCTAGGATGGCGGCGACGCATCAGGAGAGGCCGCCCCGATGACCAGCGCCTACGACACCGATCTGCCGCGCACGCCGGCCAACTTCCAGCCGCTGTCGCCGCTGCCCTTCCTCGAACGCGCCGCGCATGTCTTTCCCGATCGCGTCGCCGTCATCCATGGCGACCTGCGCCGGCCCTACCGCGAGCTTTACGCCCGCTGCCGGCGCCTCGCCTCGGCGCTGACCAAGATCGGCGTCGGCCGCGGCGACACGGTGTCCGTGATGCTCGCCAACACGCCGGCGATGATCGAATGCCACTACGGCGCGCCGATGGCCGGAGCGGTGCTGAACGCGCTCAACACCCGCCTCGACGCCGCCATCCTCGCCTTCACCTTCGACCATGCGCAGACCAGGGTGCTGATCGTCGACCGCGAATTCTCCGGCGTGATCGAGGCGGCGCTGAAACTGGCGAAGACGAAGCCGATCGTCATCGCCTATGACGATCCGGTCTATGACGGCCCCGGCGCGCGGCTCGGCTCGATCGAATACGAGGATTTTCTCGCCGGCGGCGATCCCGACTTCGCCTGGAGGATGCCCGACGACGAGTGGGACGCCATCGCCCTCAACTACACCTCCGGCACCACCGGCGATCCCAAGGGCGTCGTCTATCATCATCGCGGCGCGCATCTGCTGGCGCTCGGCAATCTCCTCGTCGGCGAGATCGGCCTTGCCCCGGTCTATCTGTGGACGCTGCCGATGTTCCACTGCAACGGCTGGTGCTTCCCCTGGTCGATCGTCGCGGCGAGCGGCGCGCAGGTCTGCCTGCGCCAGGTGCGCGCCGGCCTGATCTACGACCTCATGGAGCGCCACCGCGTCACCCATCTGTGCGGCGCGCCGATCGTCATGTCGACGCTGCTCAACGCGCCGGCTGAGGAGAAGAAGAGTTTTGATCGCGTCATCCGCTTCTTCACCGCCGCCGCGCCGCCGCCCGAGGCGGTGCTCGCCGCGATGAAGGCGGCCGGCTTCGACGTCACCCATGTCTACGGCCTGACCGAGATCTACGGCCCGGCCGTCATCAACCAGTGGCATGCCGAGTGGGACGCCCTGCCCGCCGACCAGCAGGCGCAGAAGAAGGCGCGCCAGGGCGTGCGCTACGCCGCGCTCGAGGGGCTCGAGGTGCTCGATCCCGAGACGATGACGCCCGTCCCCGCCGACGGCGTCACCCTCGGCGAGGTGATGATGCGCGGCAACGTCGTCATGAAGGGCTATCTCAAGAACCCGAAGGCGACGGCGGAGGCCTTCGCCGGCGGCTGGTTCCATTCCGGCGATCTCGGCGTCAGGCACCCCGACGGCTACCTCCAGCTGAAAGACCGCTCCAAGGACATCATCATCTCGGGCGGCGAGAACATCTCCTCGATCGAGGTCGAGGATGCGCTCTACAGCCATCCCGCCGTCGCCGCCGCCGCCGTGGTCGCCCGGCCCGACGACAAATGGGGCGAGACGCCCTGCGCCTTCGTCGAGCTCAAGCCCGGCGCCGAGGCGAGCGAGGCGGAGATCCTCGACTGGTGCCGCGGCCGCCTCGCCCGCTACAAGGTGCCGCGCACCATCGTCTTCGCCGAGGTGCCGAAGACGTCCACCGGCAAGATCCAGAAATTCCGCCTGCGCGAGATGGCGAAGGCGCTGTGAGCGGCGCGCCGCGCGCCACCCCGCGGAAACGAAAATTTCTCACCGCCGGGTCAACCTTAACGCGTCTTTAACTTCTTACGCTTAATTTGATCCTCATCCAGTCTTCTGGATTGGAGTGGTTCCTGTCCACTCTGTTTGACGCCTCCCTGTTTGACTTTCGAGCCGCCTTCGGGCGGCTCTTTTTTATGCGCGACTTGCTTCAAAGCCCGGGGGTTAACCATAACCACTGGTAAACGCGCAAAAGACATCTCTCGGCGTTAGGCTTGCACCCTGTCCGGTCGAAGCGAACCGGCGTCCCGCTTTGGCTCAGGGGCGCCCCCGATCGGGAGAGTGAAGCGCGCATGGCCAGACACGGACAGTCCCAGACCGACCCCAACACCGTCTCCTTCGCCGAGCGGATGGCGCGCTCGCCCGCCTTCCAGTCGCTGTTTCAGGACGGCATGGCGCTGGTCGAGGAGGCGGCCGCCTATCTCGACGGCCCGGGCCGGCAGGAATCGAAGATCCTGCCGCGCGGCCCCGCCCTCGCCTACGCCACCGAGAGCATGCGCCTGACGACGCGGCTGATGCAGCTCGCCTCCTGGCTCCTGCTGCAGCGCGCCGTCAACGAGGGCGAGATGTCGCGCGCCCAGGCCGCCACTGAAAAGCACAAGGTCAAGCTGACCCGACAGGAGCAGGCGACCGCGCCGGAGGCCTTCGGCGAGCTGCCGCAGCGCCTGCGCGACCTCATCGCCCGCTCGGTCGCCTTGCAGGACCGGGTGATGCGTCTCGACGCCCTGCTCTATGGCGCCGCCCCCGTCGCCGTGCCCTCGATCGCCCCCTCCGCCATCGAGAGCCAGCTGCAGCTCCTGCGCCGCGCCTTCCAGCCCCAGCCCGCCTGAGCCGGCCGGCGCCGCCGCAACGAAAAACCCCGGCCGCGAGGCCGGGGTTTTTCGTCGCGCGCGCTGCGCCGG
>JAEULW010000203.1 GCA_016793505.1 Methylobacteriaceae bacterium
TCGAAATCGAGCGCCACGCCGTTGATGCAGTAGCGCAGGCCCGTCGGCGGCGGGCCGTCGGGGAAGACGTGGCCGAGATGGCCGCCGCACCTGGCGCAATGCACCTCGGTGCGCGTCATGCCGTAGCTGCGGTCGGTTGTGGTCTCGATCGAACCTTCGACCGGATCGGTGAAGCTCGGCCAGCCTGTGCCGCTCTCGAACTTGGTCTTCGCGACGAACAAATTCAGGCCGCAGCCGGCGCAGGAGAAGGTTCCGGCGCGCTTTTCGGCTAGCAGCGCGAAGGAGACGGGCCGCTCCGTGCCATGGCCGCGCATCACCGCATACTGCTCGGGTGTGAGGCGGGCGCGCCATTCGGCGTCGGACAGCGCGAAGGGGAAGGTCTTGTCGGTCATGGCTGGGCTCCTGCGCCTCCAGATGGCGCGCCGGAGGGCCGTGAGCAAGGTCACAGCGTCGGAACCGTCGGCGGTTCGCCGGGCGGGGGCAGCGGTTCGGCGCGGATCGAGGGGTCCTGAGCCGGCGCGATCTTCTCGCCGAGCATGGCCTGGGCGCTGTCCTCGACGCGCGGTTCGGCGAGGCGCGCGCCGATCGCGGCGACGACCTGCGGCGCCTCGGCGAAGGCGCCGTGGCGCACCAGTCCCGAGGCCGAGTCGGTGATGTCGTAGACCTTGACGCCGAGCCGCTCGAGCGCGGCGCGGGTTGCGGCGTCGGCGACGTCGACATTGCCAAGGCGGCCGCGGCCGGCCAGCGTCTGCGAGATCGACAGGGCGCGATCATTGGTCGTCGCCAGCACCGAGACGCGGGCGCCCGGCAGGCGCGCCATCTGCTGCTCGAAGACGCCGAGATCGAGATCGGGGGCGGCGAGCATGACCTCGCCGAGCCGGCCGCCGAGCGCGCCGCGCCCGGCGATGGCGTTCTGGCGCAGCGCCTCCATCGCCACCCACGTGCCCATCGAATGGGCGAGCACGTGAACGCGGCCGACGCCCTCTGTCCCGGCGACGTCGCGCAGCAGCTTTTCGAGCGCGTCGCGCGCCGCGGTGGCGCTTTCGCGATCCGAGCCGTAGGCGAGCAGCTTTTGCCGCGACGGCCAGGAATAGAGCACCGGCACGCCGGCAAAGCGCGAATCCTCGACGATCTGCGCCAGACGCAGTCGCGCCTCGGCGAGGCTGGTGTTGAAGCCGTGGACATAGACCAGCACGTCGCGCGCCGCGCCGACGCGGCCGGAGATATGGGTCGCCAGCATCGCGGCGAATTCGCGCTCATCCAGGTCTCGACGCCGGGCGAGCGTGAAATGGCGGCGCGGATCGGGCTTGCCGAAGCTCGGCTGCTCGATGACTCCCGGCGCGTGGCCGGGCGGCGCGGTGACGATCGACAGGCCATAGCGCGTCGCGCCGATCGAGTCGGCGCCGAGCCCGCCCTCGGCCTTGCGCGTCGAGGCGACGAAGATCGGGATCGGCCGCGCCTCGCCCACGGGGCTGGAGAGAAGACCACCCGCCGAGACGACATTGGTGGTGACGGTCGAGGCGAATTCGCCCGCGCCGGTCATGCACCCGCCGAGCGCCAGCGCCAGAGCGAGCGCCGCCGCGCGCGCGGCGAGCGGCCGCCATGTCCTTCGTTCCGTCACCGGCAAATCCCCGTCGCGCCCTGCGCGTGCGAGGCTCTGATGCGCGAGGAAGTTGACGAGAATCGGGCGGAGGCTGGATGGCTTCGCTTCGCTCGCCATGACGGGAGGGGCCCCGCCGCATTCCCCGTCATTGCGAGGAGCGGAGCGACGAAGCAATCCAGGCCGCGACTCAGGCGACTCTGGATGGCTTCGCTTCGCTCGCCATGACGGGAGGGCGGGCTCTGGGTGGCTTCGCTCCGCCCGCCATGACAGGCGGGAGG
>JAEULW010000224.1 GCA_016793505.1 Methylobacteriaceae bacterium
TCGCCAGCGGCCGGGCCACCGGCGTCAGGATCGCCTCGACCTCGGCCGCCAGCGCCGCCTTCACCTCGTCGGGGGAGATTTCCTTGTCGAAGCGGCCCTTGCCGATCGCCGCGGTGATCCGCGTCGCCGCCGCGACGCCGAGATCGGCGCGCACCAGAATGTCCTCGAGATCCTCGAGCGCCGCCGCGTCGAGCCTGCGCTTGGTGAAGATGTCGACGATGCCCTGGCCGAGCTGCGAGGAGGAGCGCGCCAGCCCCTGCTTCAGCCGCGACCACCAGCTGCGCTTGCCCTCGGCCTGCGGCGCATCGCCGCCGTCCGGCTTCGACGGCGCCGGCGCCGCCTCGCCCGCGCCGAACAAGCGCTTGAACAGGCCCGGCTTCTGATCGCTCATCTGTCACGTCCTTGTAGCGCCGCGCCGGCGGCGGCGCATTGATCGGGATGCGGGTCGCAAGCGCTGGACCCTGATAACCTGTCCGCCATGACCCCGGAAGCTTCATGACCTCGGCCGCCCTGACCGCCGAGGAGCTGAACGCCCGTCTCCTGCACCGGGACGGGCTGATGCTGGTGCTCGACAAGCCGGCCGGCGTGCCCGTGCATCGCGGCCCGAAGGGCGGAGCGAACCTCGCCGACGGCTTCGACCATCTGCGCTTCGGCCTGCCCCGCGCCCCCGCCCTCGCCCATCGGCTCGATCGCGAGACCTCCGGCTGCCTGGTCCTCGGCCGGCACCGCAAGGCTTTGGAGCAGCTCGGCAATCTCTTCGCCGAGGGCAAGATCGAAAAACTCTACTGGGCGATCGTCGAGGGCGGGCCGGAGGGCGACGAGGGACTGATCGACAAACCGCTCGCCCGCCGCGATCCGACCCGCGGCTGGTGGATGAAGGTCGATCCCGAGGGCCAGCCGGCGCAGACGCGCTGGCGCGTCCTCGGCCGCGGCCACGACAAGCGCGGCAGGCCGATCGCCTGGCTCGGCCTCGCCCCGCTCACCGGCCGCACGCATCAGCTGCGCGTCCATTGCGCGGCGATGGGCTGGCCGATCGTCGGCGACCAGATCTATGGCGCGGCGCCGCAATCGCCCTCGCCCAACCTGCAGCTGCACGCCCGCGAGGTGAGCGTGCCGCTCTCCCGCCGCGCCCCGCCGGTGCGCGTCGTCGCCCCCGCCCCGTCGCGCATGCTGAAAAACCTCGTGCGCTGCGGCTGGACCGAGAAGGACGAGCCGCCCGAGCCGAATTTCGCCGAACCGGAGGCCACGGAGGTTGCGACGTGAGCTGATCGCCCTCGCCGTGGCGGCGACGCTCGCCGGCGCCGCCGCGCTGGCGCAGGATCGCAACGAAGCGCGCTTCGTCGGGATCTATGACGGGGCGATCTTCTCCACCGGCGCCGACCGCGAGGGCGCGACGACGCTGCGCCTCGCCCCCGGCGGCGGCCTCGTCGGCGACTACGCCTTCCGCGAGGCCAATGGCGAGACGATCTCCGGCGAACTCTCCGCCTGCGCCGCGCGCCGCAACCGCGTCACCTGCCGCTGGGGCGATCTCTACGGCGTCGGCGATCTGCAGATGGATTTTGCCGCCGACGCCTCGACCTTCCGCGGCCGCTGGCGCGCCGACGACGTCAGGCGCATCTGGAACCGCTGGACCGGAAGGCGGCGGGTGACGTCGTAGGGCGGACGGAGCGGCCGGCGGCCGCAAGCCGCGTCTTTCAGCGGCCATTGTTTCTTGGGCCAAGAAAAACGGCGCTCAGTCTCCCGAATAATAAAAACAATATGGCAAATGTTGCGCTTTCCGCCAAAGCAACAAGTGTACGTATATCATGCCAAACTGCTTCCTGTTTTTGCGGAAATATCAGCGCATTTGTTGTATAATTTACTATAATCGGAGCTGCAACGATAGCAACAAAGGCCACCGCCAGAAATCGGATATTCGCCACGCCTCCAAGAGCGCGCGCCACCGACGGAATAAAGTATACTGCCAAGGCTAGGGAGGCCGACGCAAGAAATGAAGCAAGAAATCTCTTATAGAATCAGCTCATACTCGCAAACGGCTCTTGTAATTCAAATCTGGTTGAAACGTACATAAGAACATATGTGAAAAACAACAATGATGCCAATAGACATAGATAAAGCACGGTCATGATCGAAGCGCGTCCGAAGAGACTTCGGACTGGAGTGACAAAGGCGTCCTTGAGCCGACGCCACACGCCCGCCTCCTGTCGATTCCGCGTCATGCCCGACGGCCGCGCGACAAATCGGAAATGTTCGCAAGACTAGGCCCAAGAATAATGCTGTCAACCAAGGCTAATTCCGACGTCGGGTCAGGTGACGGGGCGGGCCGATCGACGCCGCCATCCGCCAACGCGGCTCCGGTCGCGGCCAGCGAACGCGTCCTTCGACGTCGCTCAGGACGAGGCCGTCGCCGGGCGCGCTGTTGCCGAAGCGCCTCGCCCTGAGCGATGTCGAAGGGCGGGGCGCGTCAGGCTCGACGCCGCGCCGCGCTCACGCCGCCGCGATCGTCAGCCGCGCCCCGTCATGCCCCGTCGCCGTCGCCTCGAAAAACCGCCCGGCCGGCGCGTCGGGCGTCGCCACGGGCGTGAAGTCGGCGGCGCGGCCGGTTCCGCCGCGCTCGGTCAGCACCACGAGGCGGCGGCCGATCTGCGCGTCGAGATGGCGGGCGAGCGCCGCCGCCCCCGCCGCGCGCAGCCGGGCCGCGCGGTCCCGCGCTGCATCCCCCGCAACCTGCGGCATCCGCGCCGCCGGCGTGCCGGGCCGCGGCGAATAGGGGAAGACGTGCAGATGCGTCAGCCCGCACTCTTCGACCAGCGCCAGCGTCTGCGCGAAGGCCGCCTCGCTCTCGGTCGGAAAGCCGGCGATGAGATCGGCCCCGAACACGATGTCGGGACGCAGTTCGCGCAGCCGCGCGCAGAGTTCGATCGCCTGCGCCCGCGTATGCCGGCGCTTCATCCGCTTCAGGATCAGATCGTCGCCCGATTGCAGCGACAGATGCAGATGCGGCATGAGCCGCTCTTCCTCGGCGAAGGCGGCGATCAGCGTCGCGTCGCATTCGATCGCGTCGATCGACGACAGGCGCAGCCGCGGCAGGTCGGGAACGTGCCGCAGGATCGCCCGGACCAGCGCGCCGAGCGGGGGTCGGCCCGGCAGATCGCCGCCATAGCTCGTCAGATCGACGCCGGTCAGCACGATCTCCGGCGCGCCGGCGGCGACGAGACGGCGCGCCTCGTCGACGACGCGCGCCAGCGGCGCCGAGCGCGACGGCCCGCGGCCGTAGGGAATGACGCAGAAGGTGCAGCGATGGTCGCAGCCGTTCTGCACCTGCAGGAAGGCGCGCGTGCGCCCGTCGAAGCCGTCGAGAAACGGCCAGGCCGTGTCCTCGACGTCTTCACGCGCCTCGAGCGCGCGCGGCGCTGCGGACTGCGGCAGGAAGGCGTCGGCGCGCGTCGTGCGCGCATTGTCGAGCAGCCGCGTCACCTCCGGCATGGCGGAAAAGCGCTCGCGCTCGACCGCCGCGGCGCAGCCGGTGACGACGATCTCGGCCTCTGGCCGTTCGCGCCGCGCCCGGCGGATCGCCTGCCGCGCCTGCCGCGTCGCCTCGGCGGTGACGGCGCAGGTGTTGACGATGACGAGATCGCGCGCCCCCGCCGCCTCGGCGGCGCGCTTCATCGCCTCGGACTCGACGATGTTCAGCCGGCAGCCGAAAGTCAGCACGCGCACCGCCGGTCGGATCGGCGCGTTCACGCCGGAACGCCCGCAAACAGCGCCGGATCGAAGCGGCCCTCGAATTCGAGTTCCACCGGCCCCGTCATGATGACGTGATCGTCGCTCGCCCGCCATTCGATGACGAGATCGCCGCCCGGCAGGCTCGCCGTGGCGCGGCGCTCGAGCAGCTTCTTGCGCACGCCGGCGACGACGGTGGCGCAGGCCGCTGAGCCGCAGGCCCGCGTCAGCCCGGCGCCGCGCTCCCAGACGCGCAGCGTCACATGGTCGCGCGCCTCCACCTGCGCCAGCGTGATGTTGGCGCGGTCGGGAAAGATCGGATGGTTTTCGAGCAGCGGCCCGAAGCGGCCGAGATCGTGCCGCGTCACGTCGTCGACGAAGAAGATGGCGTGCGGATTTCCCATGTTGACCACCGCCGGCGTGTGCAGCACCGGCGCGTCGATCGGGCCGATCTGCAATTCGATGCCGCGCGTGTCGTGGAACGGATCGCGCAGCGGGATTTCGTCCCACTTCAGCCGCGGCGTCCCCATGTCGACCGAAAACGTCCATTCGCCGAGGCGCACGCAGGCGAGCGGCCCGCGCACCGTCTCGACGACGAGCCGGTCGGGCGCGGCCCCGCGCAGCATCGCCCAGGCGACGCAGCGCGTGCCGTTGCCGCAGGCCCCGGCCTCGCTGCCGTCGCTGTTCCAGATGCGCACGAAGGCCGGCCCGCCCGGCCGCGCCGGATCGCGGATTTCCATCAGCTGGTCGAACTTCAGCCGCGGATCGGCGTCGATGGCGCGCGCCGCCGCGGCCGTCACCGCGACGCCGGCGCCGCGCAGATCGACCACCACGATCTCGTTGCCGAGGCCGTTCATCTTCAGGAAGGGGCGGTCGTCGAGCGGGTTCATCGGCGCGTCCGGCGGAGCTTGCGCCGTCATGGCGCGAGCCCGGACGGCATGGCGCCCGCGCCTTGGCTTTGTCAAACATCTCGTCTCATATGAGCCTCGGCCGTCTCGAATCGGCGGCGACGAAGCGCCCGCGCGGGCGCTGGAGTCCGACATGACCTTCTCGACCGCACGCCGCCTCGCTCTCGCCGCGGCCCTGCTCGCGCTGGGCGCGGGGTTCGCAGGCGCGCAGACGACGCCGCAGCCCGCGACGCCGCCCGCCGGCGGCACGATCCAGAGCGCGCCGCTGCCCCCGCCCGCCGCCGCGCCCGCCCCGGCCCCGACAGTCCCGGCCCCGGCAGTCCCGACGCAGGCCGCGCCCGCCCCGGCCCCGCCGGCGGCCGCCGGCGCGACCCCTGGCGCCGCCGCGCCGGGATCGGCGACGCCGCAGCCTGCGGCTCCGCCCGGCCCGGCGACCGCCGCACCGGCTCCGGCGCCCGCCCCTGATCAGCCGGCCGCCGAGACGGCGACGCCGCTGATCGAGGTGCCGGCCCGGCCCGTCGCCATCCTGCGCGGCCGCTCGAGCTGGGACGAGGGCTATCCGACGCTGCTCGCCGCCTTCTCGCGTCTCGCCAACGAGGTCGGCAAGGCCGGGCTGAAGCCCGCCGGCCGCCCGCTCGCCGTCTTCCTCGAGACCGACGACAACGGCTTCCGCTTCGAGGCGATGCTGCCGATCGCCGAGGCCCCGCCCGGCAGGGAGCAGCTCACGCCCGACGTGCGGCTCGGCAAGTCGCCGGCCGGCAAGGCCTACAAGTTCCAGCACCGCAGCGCCTATGACGACATCGACACGACCTACGAGGCGATCACCGCCTTTCTCGACGAGAAGGGGCTCGAGGCGCAAAACCTGTTCATCGAGGAATATCTGACGACGCCGAAGGAGTCCGACGACGTCAGCCTCGAGGTCGACATCTACGTGTTCATCAAGTGAGCCGCGCCTTCTCGGTTCTGCTCGATCTCGACGGAACGCTCACCGACCCCAAGCCCGGCATCACCGAGTCGGTGCGTCACGCGCTGCGCCGGCTCAACGAGACGCGCGGCCTTTCCCTCGCCATCCCCTCGCAGGACGAGCTCGAATGGACGATCGGCCCGCCGCTGATCGACAGTTTCCGCCTGATCGCCGGACGCGAGCATGGCGAGGCGGGCGTCGCCTTCTATCGCGAGCGCTACGCCGATGTCGGCCTGTTCGAGAACCGCGTCTATGACGGGATTCCCGCAGCGCTGACGGCGCTGCGCGCGCAGGGCTTTCGGCTGTTCGTCGCCACCTCGAAGCCGCGCGTCTTCGCCGAGCGCATCGTCGCGCATTTCGGTCTCGCCCGCTTCTTCGACCGCGTGCACGGTTCCGGACTCGACGGAACCAACATCCACAAGCCCGAACTGCTGCGCCACATCCTCGCCGTCGAGGCGATCGACCCGGCCCGCGCCGTGATGATCGGCGACCGCAAGCACGACGCCATCGGCGCGAAGGCGAACCACGTCGCCGCCCTCGGCGTCGCCTGGGGCTACGGCTCGCGCGCCGAGCTGACCGACGCCGGCGTCGCGACCATTCTGGAGACGCCCGACGAATTGCCCGCCGCCGTGGCGCGCTGCGCCGGCGGCTGACGCCGCGCTCAGAAATCGAGCTCCAGCGACTCGCCCGGCCGTTTCACGTGGAACCGCGCCGGCTCGACGCCATGCGCGGCGAGCGCCTCGGCCAGCGCCTGCGGCGGCGCGTCGATCGCCTCGTCGGTGAGCTGGAACGTGCCCCAGTGATGGGCGAAGGCCTCCTGCGCGCCGCAGGCGCGGAAGGCCCGCACCGCCTCGTCCGGATCGACATGCTGGCCGGCCATGAACCAGCGCGGTTCATAGGCGCCGATCGGCATGAGCGCGAGACGGAAGCCGCCATGCTTCTCGCGCATCGCCTCGAACAGCGCGCCGTCGCCGAAGGCCGTGTCGCCGACGCAATAGACGCGGCCCGCCGGCGTCTCGATGACGAAGGCGCACCACAGCGCCATG
>JAEULW010000263.1 GCA_016793505.1 Methylobacteriaceae bacterium
CCCTTCGGCAACTCGCCCCGCGCCTCCACACACTCGCCACCGGCCGCTCGGCCGTGATAGGCGGGGGCGATGAGCGAAACGAGCGAGCCGCCGGCTTTCGGCGCCTTCGCCCCGTCGGCGGCGCTGGCGCGGGTGATGCGCGCGACGCGCGCGTGCGGGCCGGGCTGGGGCGCGATGCGGCGCGCCTTCGCGCTGCGCGCGGTCGGCCAGCGCCTCGTCGGGGCGGGGGCGGTCGACGCCGAGGCGCTCGGGGCGCGCATGCGGCTCTATCCGGGCGACAATGTCTGCGAAAAGCGGCTGCTCTACACGCCGCAATATTTCGATCCGGCCGAGCTCGCGGCGCTGGCGCAGCGCAGCCGGCCGGACATGGCGTTCATCGATGTCGGCGCCAATGTCGGCGCCTACGCCTTGTGGGCGGCCCGTCACGCCGGCCGCGCAGCGCGCATCCTGGCGATCGAGGCCCAGCCCGAGCTCTATGAACGGCTGGTGTTCAACATCCGGCAGAACGCGGCGCCGTCGATCAAGGCGATCGGCTGCGCGCTGGCCGATCGCGACGGCGAGGTCGCCCTGTTCCTCGATCCGCGCAACCGCGCCCGCGCCTCGATCCGGATGATGCATGCCGACCTCGGCGCGCAGACGCTGGTTCCGGCCCGTTCGCTGGCGCGGCTCGTCGCCGAGGAGGGGCTGGAGCGGATCGACGCGATGAAGCTCGATGTCGCGGGGGCCGAAGACATCATCCTCGAGCCGTTCCTGCGCGCCGCGCCGGCGGCGCTTTGGCCGGGCCTGCTGCTGATCGACGCGCCGGCCGTCGCGGCGGCCGACGGCCTCGCCGCGCTGATCGCCGGCAAGGGCTATCGCGAAATCCTGCGCAGCCGCGCCAATGTCATCTACGAACGCCCGTGAGGAGCCTGTCATGACCGCCGCCGTCACCGCCGCCATGCTGGTCATCGGCGACGAAATCCTGTCCGGCCGGACCAAGGACAAGAATATCGGCTATGTCGCCGACTATCTCGGCCAGCTCGGGATCGACCTGCGCGAGGCGCGCATCGTCGCCGACGTCGAGGAGCACATCGTCGCCGCGCTGAACGCGCTCAGGGCGCGCTACGACTATGTCTTCACCAGCGGCGGCATCGGCCCGACGCATGACGACATCACCGCCGACGCCGTGGCGAAGGCGTTCGGCGTGCCGATCGACGAGGACCCGCGGGCGATCGCGCTGCTGCTGCAGCGCCACAAGCCGGAGGACCTGAACCCCGCGCGGCGGCGCATGGCGCGCATTCCGCAGGGCGCCGATCTCGTCGCCAACCCCGTCTCGAAGGCGCCGGGCTTCTGGATCGGCAATGTCATCGTCATGGCCGGCGTGCCGGCGGTGATGCAGGCGATGCTCGACGACGTCGCCCCGAAGCTGCGCACCGGCGTGCGGATGACGGTCGAGACGATCGATTCGGGCGGGCTGCCGGAGGGCGCCTACGCCGCCGCTCTCGGCGCGGTGGCGGCGCGATGGCCGGAGCTGGCGATCGGCTCCTATCCCTCCTATCAGGACGGGGGGTTCCGCAACCAGATCGTCTTGCGCGGGCGGGCGCCGGAGGCGGTGGCGCAGGCCGGCGAGGCGGTGCGGGCGGCGCTGGCCCAGCTGCGCCATTGAAGGCGCGACGACGCGGCCGTTGAAACGCGGCTTCCCTTCTGTTTGAACAGGACGCGTCCGCGCCAGCCCCGCCTGCTTCACTGCCGGGCCGGCGCGGCGCGGGACGCCCGGGGCGGCCGGCCGGGTGGGGGCGAGAGGCGGCATGGGCTCGATCTGGACGCGATCGCTGGCGTGGTCCCCCACCATCGCGATGTCATGGCTGTGGGGGCTCGGCTTCTTCTACGCCATGCATGTGACGCTGGCGCATGGCTGGCTCGGCTTCCTGTCCTTCGCCAGCGTCAATGTCGCCGGCCTGTTCCTGTTCGGCTATGCGCTCGGAGCGCCGGGCGTTGATCCGCTGGCGCGGCTGAACGAGGTCGGCGCCCGTTTCACCTCGCTGTTCATCCTGTCGCAGATTCTCGCCGTGGCGCTGACGCTGTACGGGCTCGCCGTCTACGCCTTCATGCCGCTCGGCCTGCCGGCGGGGCCGGCGATCGCGGCGACGGCGGTGGTGGCGCTGATCGGCTGCGCGCTCGGCCAGGGGGCGAGCCTGCCGCAGCTCACGCAGCTGCATCGTCTGACGATGATCGTCGGCGTCGGCGCGGCGCTGGCGGCGATCCCGACGCTGCGGGCGACGGGAGGCGCGCCCGCCCCGCTGATCGCGCTCGACGAGCGCTTCTACGGCATGGTCGTTCCCTCGCTGGTCGGCTTCCTGCTCGGGCCGTGGACCGACATCCAGCAATGGCGGCGGGCCGCCGCGATCCGCGCCGCGGGGCTGTCGCCGCGCATCGCCTATGGCGGCGGGGCGGCGCTGTTCTTCGGCCTGTTGTGCCTCAACGCGGCGCTGGCGGGGCTCGCCGGAACCGGCTTCGGCGCGGCGGCGATGGACGGCGTCGTCGGGCATCAGGGCGCCGTCGCGCAAGCGCTGGCGCGGCCGGGCGCGGGGCTGGCGGCCGGCGCCTTCCTGCTCTGGGCGGCGCTCGCCGCCGTCTCGACCCTCGACAGCGCCTATGACGCGATCAAGTGGCGGCTCGCGGCGACGACGGCGCGCAGCGCCTCGCCGCTGCTGGCGCTGATCCCGAACGGTCTGATCGCCTCGCCGCTGTGGATTTTCGCGGCGGCGGCGGCGACGGCGGCCGGACTCGCCGCCGCGGGCCTGTCGCAACTCTACCTGATGGCCCCCTATGCGACGCTGCTGGTCGGCGCGACGCTCGGACTGATCGCCGCCGTGCATGGCCTCGGGGCGGCCTATGACGGGCTGCTCAACTATCTGCTGGGCTGGACGGCGCTGCTGCTGTTCCTGATCGGTTACATGGCGCCGAACGGAGCCCTCGAGATGGCGGCGACGCTGGTGGCGATGATCGGGGCCTGGCCCGCCGCGGCGCTGTTCTTCGGCTGGACGAAGCCTGCGGCGGAGGCGGGCGAGGCGAAGTCGGCCGACGCGCCGGCGCCCGCGCCGCAGCCCGCCCCGACGCGGGCGATGCCGCAGGTCGGCGAGAGCTATGTCTACACCGGCTTCGACGACCGCTGGTTCGTGCTGCATCTCCAGCCGACCTATGACGACACCAATTCGGTCGGCAACGTCTACTTCGCCAACTACATCCGCTGGGTCGGCAAGGCGCGCGAGCTGTTCTTCAACCACTGCATGCCCGATTTCGACCTGAAGACGACGCCCTTCTACATCCTGACGCATTCGCTCAAGCACGACTTCCGGCGCGAGGCGAAGGAGTTCGAGTCCATCACGGTGAAGATCCGCATCTCGCAGTACAACCGCAAGTTCGTCGAGCTGGAGCACGAGATCTACAGCGACTCGCAAGGGCTGCTCGGACGCGGCGCGCAGTCGCTGATGTTCGCCGACTCGAAGACCTATGCTCTGGTCGACTTTCCGCGCCCGGTGATCGAGGGCTTCATGCCCTATCTGCCGAAGGCGCCGCCGGCGAGCCTGTATGCGCCCGAGGCGCCGGAGTCGAGTTCGGCGGCGGCCAAGTGAGGCGTCACTGGGCGCGCAGCCAGCCCGCGGCGACGAGCCAGGTCTGGAACTCGACCACCGCCTGTCGATCCGGGCAGGTGGCGTAGAGGCCGCCGCAGCGCTCGATGAGGTCGGCCCGCCGGTCGAACCAGGCGTCGCGCGGCAGGCGGGCGGCGTCGACGAGGATGGTCGACAGGTTCGGAATGTCGAGGATGGCGATGTCCTGCGGCGGCATGCGCGGGGCGAAGTTGACCGCGTCGATCTGGTAATAGGTCTCGAAGGCGATCGAGGTCGGCGTCAGCTGCGCCCAGCGGCCGTCGCCGGCCAGGGCGGTGGGATCGCGCAGCGGGATCTTCTTCAGCGCCGGCTGATGATCGCCATAGGAGACGATCAGGAAGGGCTCGCCCGGAAAGCGCTCGGCCAGCGCCTGCTTGAAGGCGGCGCGGTCGCGGGCGCCGAGAACGAGGCGCCACATGAACTCGTCATAGTCGCGGTCGCCGCTCCAGACGAGTTTTTCGCCGCGCTTCACCGCCTCCGGCGCGAGACGGAAATCCCAGGGCGCGTGCGTCGCCATCGAGGCGAGCGAGATGAATTGCGGGCGGCCGGAGCCCTTCGCCTCGGCGAGGCGGCCGAGCGCCACGTCGTAATAGAAGGCGTCGCGCTCCTGGTCGGTCGGCGCCTTGTGGATCGCCTGATCGACGACGCGGTCGAAGCCGATCGACCGGTAGAAGCGCGCCGTGCCGCCGAATTCGCCCGGCACAGGGTAGATCGCCGTCGTGTCGTAGCCGCAGGCCTTGAGATAGGCCGGCAGCGCATGGGCGAGGCGGCCGGTCGTGAAGGGCGCGGCGAAATTGCGCATCGAGCCGAGATCGCGCGTCGACAGGCCGGTCAGAGTCGAGAAGTCCGACAGCCAGGTCGCGCCGCCGAAGGTCTCGACGCGCAGGCGCCGCTGCGTTCCGTCGATCGAGCGGAACTGGGCCGCCGCCTCCTCGGCGAAGGGCAAGCCGGGATAGACGCCCGGCGGCAGGCCGGATTCGTTGAGGAACAGGATGATGTGCGGGGCCTTGCCCGCCGGCTTGCAGGCGAGCGGCGGCGCGGCGACCGGCGAGGCGGGGAGGCCGGCGGTTTCGATCAGCGCGCCGTTGCGCCACAGGTCCGGCAGGTCGCGGAACGAGGACAGGAACGACGACAGGCCGTGCCGGCGATCGTTGAAGAAGTCGGTGTTGTAGGCGCCGAACAGCAGCGTCGCCGGCGCGGCGGCCAGGCACACTCCCAGCGCCGCGCCGGCGCGGGCGCGCCAGCCGAGGCCGGAGCGCGGCTCGCGCCGCCAGACGGCGACGAGCAGCGCGATCGCCCCGACGATCAGCGCCGCCGCGGCGCCCGCCACCTTGGGGAAGGTGTGGACGAAGAACTCGAGCTGCGTCAGCGAGGCGTGGAACAGCGCGTCGAAGACGTGCAGGCTCATCGCCACCATGGCGAATTTCAGCCGCGCCGCGGCGTTGATCGCCAGGAAAACGAGGCCGGCGGCGAGCGCGGCGAAGCGCCAGCGTCCGGTGACCGCGAAGATCACCGCGGTCAGCCCGGCCCAGACCGCGGCGACGGGCAGGAAATAGAACCAGTCCGGCTCGGTGTCGTAGAGAAACGCCGTCCAGCCGACCGCCGCCAACCCTGTCCACAGGGTCGGCGAGCGCAGCGCAGACGGGCGGGCCGCGGCGGCGGCCGTCTCAGCCTCGATCGCGGACACGCGATCTCCCTCATGACAGTTCGTCGACACCGTTCTAGAGCGGCGCGCGGCGCGCGGGAAGTCTGTTGACGCCGTGCGACGCCCCTCTCGCGTCGTCGCCGCCAGACTGCTACGGCTCGGATGAACAGCAGCCGAACGCAAGGGGGCGAAGGCATGGTCGATCCGCAATCGCAGAAGGCGTTTCCGGTGTCGTGGGACCAGTTCCACCGCGACGCGCGGGCGCTCGCCTGGCGCCTCGCCGGGGCGGGGCCGTTCGAGGCGATCGTCTGCATCACGCGCGGCGGGCTGGTGCCGGCGGCGATCGTGGCGCGCGAGCTCGGCACGCGGGTGATTGAGACGGTGTCGATCGCCAGCTACCACGACTATCAGACGCAGGGCGGCCTCAAGGTGCTCAAGACTGTCGCCGAAAGCATTCTGGCGACCGGCGGGCAGGGCGTCCTGGTGATCGACGATCTGGTCGACACCGGCGCGACCGCGCGCGTCGTGCGCGAGATGCTGCCCAAGGCGCATTTCGCCGCGGTCTACGCCAAGCCGCAGGGCCGGCCGATGGTCGACACCTTCATCACCGAGGTGTCGCAGGACACGTGGATCTATTTCCCGTGGGACATGGGCCTCGCCTTCCAGCCGCCGATCGCCAAGGAGACGGCGGGCTGAGCGCTCGCGCGGCGTCGCCGCGGCATGGCAGACTGACCGGAGGCCGCTTGCCGAAACTGGTAGACGGAAGGCACTTAAAATGCCTCGGGCGACGCCCGTGCGGGTTCGAGTCCCGCAGCGGCCACCATTGTCCCTGAACCTCGTCGCTGGCCCATCGTCGCCGGGCGCCGCCTGTCCGCCTCGTGCGAGGCGCGCCCGGCCGGGACGGCGCCGGTCCTAGGCCGCGAAGCGGGCGACCGCAGCGTCGATCGCCGTTTCGGTGCGCAGGATGTCGTCCTCGTCGTGCGCCGAGGACAGGTAGCAAAGGCCGCGCGGCAGCGCGAAGACGCCTTCGCGCAGCAATTCGCCGGTGAAACGCAGCGTCGCGTCCCTGTCGACGCGGGCGGTGTCGCGCAGCGTGACGACAGGCGAGGCCGCCGCGAAAATCTGCAGGGCGGCGCCGAGGGCGCGGGCCTGCAGGCCGACGGCCGCCTTCGCCGCCGCGTGGTTCAGGCGATCGGCCAACCGCGCGGCGAAGGCGTCCATGCGCGGATAGATCGTCGCCGCGCTGCGGCTCAGTTCATTCAGGCAGGCGAGGCCGGCGGCCATCGACAGCGGATTGCCGTTGAACGTGCCGCGATGCAGCAGCCGGCCCGAGGCGAGAACCTCCATGGCCGCGCGCGTTCCGGAAACGGCGCCGATCGGCAGTCCCGCCGCCAGCGCCTTGCCGAGGACCGACAGGTCCGGCGTCACGCCATAGCGGCCCTGCGCGCCGCCGAGGCCGAGACGGAAGCCGGTGATGACCTCGTCGAAAATCAGCACGACGCCGTGCCGGCTCGTCGCCGCCCGCAGGCGTTCGAGAAAGCCCGGGGGCGGCGCAAAGCAGCCGCCATTGATCGCCGCCGGCTCGACCAGCACCGCCGCATAGCTCGAATCCAGCGCCGCCTCGACCTCGCCGGCGTCGCCCCAGTCGAGCAGCGTGACGCTGGCGCTGGCGGCCGGGTCCTGCCCGAGGGCGGCCGGCCCGTCGTCGCCGATGGCGTTGCCGAGACCGACCGTGTCCGACCAGCCGTGATAGTTGGCGCGGAACTTGACGATCCGGGTGCGGCCCGTGGTCGCCCGCGCGATGCGCAGGGCGAGCAGGACGGCCTCCGTCCCGGTGCTGACGAAGCCGGTCATCTCGGCGCCCGGCATGGCGGCGGCCATGGCCTCGGCCAGCGCCGCTTCGTCGGTGTGGATGGAGGCGGCGCGCAAGCCGGCCGACAGCGCGGCGGTCACCGCGGCGATCACGCCGGGCGGCGTGTGGCCGAGGATCAGCGGCCCGTAGCCGAGCGCGTAATCGACGTAGCGGGCGCCGTCGATGTCGACGAGATGGGCGCCTTCCGCGCGCGCGATCGCAATCGGCGTCGGGCGCTGGCTGGCGCGCGGCGTCGAGGAGACGCCATGCGCCAGATGTCGCAACGCCCTCTGACGATAGGCCAGCGATCGTTCGAAGCGATCCTCGCCGGCGCCGCTCGCACCCTGTCTCATCGCCCCTCGCTGATCGACACGGCGCCTTGAAAAAGTATCAACAAGATAATCATGTGACAATGGCGCAGGGCCAGGCCGCCGGCGCCGGATTGGTCTTGGCGGGCGGTCATGATAGCCCTCGCGCCGAGGGGAGACGGGAGCGGGCCATGGCCAGACCGGGACCGGTCACGAGGATCGAGCGTCAGGCGTCGGATCGTGACGTGATCCCGCTCTATCACCGCATCTACGTCGTGCTGCTGCAGAAGATCGACGACGGCTCGTATCCTTCGGGCGCGTCCATTCCCAGCGAGGACGACCTCGCCCAGACCTACGGGGTCTCGCGCGTGACGATCCGCAAGGCGATGGACCGGCTGGAGCGCGAAGGGCGCGTGCAGCGCCAGCGCGGGCGCGGCACCTTTCCGCTGGCGCCCGCCGCAGGGCACAAGCGCAGCGGCCATCCGCTGCTGAAAGATCAGGTCTCGCTCGCCCAGAAGACGAAGGTCGCCGTGCTCGACTACGGGCTGGTGCGCATGCCGGCGGGCATGGCCGAGCTGTTCGAGGCGCCGCGCGACGGCGAATTGCTGCGGATCGTGCGTGTGCGCGCCGATCATCGCTCGCCGATCTCGCATACGATCTGCCATCTTCCGGCCGACCTCGCTCACCTCATTCCGCGCTCGGCGATGTCGTCGCTGCCGGTGTCGGCGACGCTGGCGCAGGCGGGCGTGAAGCTGGCGCGGTTCGAGGAGAAGGTGACGGCGATCCTCGCCGACATCGATCTGGCCGGTCATCTCGACGTCGAGTTCGGCGCGCCGCTGGTGGCGATGACGCGCATGGTGCGCGACGAATCGGGCCGGGTGGTCGAACTTCTTCAGGCGCATTACCGGACGGATCGCTACGAATACCGCGTCGACTATTCGATCGACGACTACGCGCTCGGCGCGCGCTGGAAGGCGATGATCACCGACAGCGCCTGACGCGGGCCGCGGGCGCACGACGCGCGGGCCTCAACGCCGGATGAACGGATTGGGGATGTCGGTTGCGGTGGAGATCCAGACGCTCTTGGTCTCCATGTATTCGCGGATGCCGGCGATGCCGCCCTCGCGGCCGACGCCGCTCATCCTGAAGCCGCCGAAGGGCGACGTCGTGCTCGTCGAGCGGTAGTTGTTGACCCAGACGGTGCCGGCGCGCACGCGGTTGGCCATGGTCAGCGCACGCCGCATCGATTGCGTCCAGATCCCGGCGGCGAGGCCGAAGCGCGTGTCGTTGGCGATGCGCACCGCGTCGTCCTCGTCGGTGAAGCGGATGATCGACAGCACAGGCCCGAACACCTCTTCCTGGGCGATGCGCATCGAATTCTGCACGTCGACGAAGATCGTCGGTTTGTAGAACAGCCCGTTCGGATAGCCTTCGACGCTGGCCGGTTCGCCGCCGGCGACGAGGCGCGCGCCTTCCGCCTGCGCGATGGCGACGTAGGACTTGATCTTGTCGAGTTGCGGGCGGGTGGAGATCGGCGCGATCTGCGTCGCCGGATCGGCAGGGTGGCCGAAGCGGACATCGGCGATGAAGGCCTTCAGCCGCTCCACGACCTCGTCGTGAATGCTCTCCTGCACCAGCAGGCGCGAGCCGGCGACGCAGGTCTGTCCGGAGGCGGCGAAAATGCCGGCGACCGCGCCCTTGATCGCCTGATCGAGATCGGCGTCGTCGAAAATGATGTTGGGCGATTTGCCGCCGAGTTCGAGCGTCACCCGCTTCATGTGGCGGGCCGCCTTCTCGGCGATCATGCGCCCGGCTTCCGGCCCGCCGGTGAAGGCGATGCGCTCGACCAGCGGATGGCTGACCAGCGCGTCGCCGACCTCCGCGCCGTAGCCGGCGACGACGTTGACGACGCCCTTCGGAAAGCCCGCCGCCTCGACCAGCTTGACGAATTCGAGCAGCGAGGCGGAGGTGAATTCCGAGGGCTTCAGCACCACCGTGCAGCCCGCCGCGAGCGCGGGCGCGAGCTTCAGGCTCGTCAAAGGCAGCGGCGAGTTCCACGGCATGATGCAGGCGACGACGCCGATCGGCTCCGGCCGCGTGTAGTTGAACACGCCGGGCTTGTCCGTCGGGATGACGGTCCCCTCGATCTTGTCGGCCAGACCGCCGTAGTAATAGTAGTAGTTCGCCATGTAGCGCATCTGCATCGACAACTCGGCCATCAGCTTGCCGTTGTCGCGCATCTCGACGCGCGCCAGCCACGGGGCGTTCTCGGCGATCAGATCGCCCAGCCTGCGCATCAGCGCTCCGCGTTCAGAGGCCGAAAGGGCGGGCCAGGGGCCACCGCTGAAGGCGGTGTGCGCGGCCTTCACCGCGCGCTCCACGTCGGCGACCGAACCGCGCGGAACATGCGCCCAGTTCTCGCCCGTCACCGGATCGGAGGTCTCGAACCAGGCGCCGCTTTCGGGATCGCAGGATACGCCGTCGATGTAGTGACGATAGCGATAGCGTCCGTCCGGATCGCGCGGCGTCGACGGGATGAGCGGCGACATCGGATCGAGCGCAAGCGGCGAGACGGCCATCGGGACTCCATGCGCAAGCGAGGGTGAGACATATTGACACATAGGTATCATCATAATACTGAGGAAACAATTCCGACGGCCTCGCGCAGGCCGTGCGTCGCTTGCATGCGCCATCGGGGTCCGGGAGGGCCCGATGGTTTTTCACGACCAGCAGCGAGGGGATTCTGCATGAAGACGATCAACATCGCCCGGGCCGGTCTGATTGTGGCCGTCCTGGCCGCCGCCGCGCCGGCGCTGGCGCGCGACCTCATGGTCGTCGGTTTCGGCGGCGGCTTTCAGGACAACGCGCGCAAGCACCTGTTCCAGGCCTATGCCGCGGAGAAGGGCGTCAAGGTCGCCGACGACGTCTACAATGGCGAGATGGCCAAGGTCTATTCGATGGTCAAGGCCAACGACGTGACCACCGACGTCATCATGGTCGAGGCGCCGGAGCTGGTGCGCGGCTGCGAGGACGGCGTCTTCGAAAAGCTCGACTGGTCGGTCATCGACCAGAAGAAATTCATCCCCAACGGCACGACCGCCTGCGGCGCCGGCGCGGTGGGCTGGGGCGTGACGCTGTTCCACGATCCGGCGCGCACGCCGACCGGCCCGGCCAACTACGCCGACCTGTGGGACGTGCAGAAATTTCCCGGCAAGCGCACGCTGCGCTCGGGCGCGAAGATGACGCTGGAAGTCGCGTTGCTCGCCGATGGCGTCGCCGCCGCCGACCTCTACAAGGTTCTGGCGACGCCGGACGGACAGAAGCGCGCCTTCGACAAGCTCGACAAGATCAAGCCGCATGTCCTGTGGTGGAAATCCGGCGCGCAGCCGCTGCAGCTGATCGGCTCTGGCGAGGCGGCCTATGCGGTCGGCTATGTCGGACGCACGATCCTCGCCAACAAGAACGGCGCGAAATACCCGATTCAGTGGAACACGCTGCTGTTCTCGTTCGACTACTGGGCGGTGGTGCGCAACTCGCCCAACAAGGCGGAGGCGATGAAGCTGATCAACTTCATGACCGACGCCAAGCCGCTGACCAATCTGGCGCAGGACTGGGCGGTCTCGCCCGCCAACGCCGCGGTCGCCAATGATCCGGCGGTCATCGCCAAGAATCCCGGCATGGTCGCCAACCATGCGAAGGAAGGGCTGTTCATCAACACCGAGTTCTGGGTCGAGCATGGCGCCGATCTCGAGGCGCGGTTCAACGCCTGGCTGGCCAAGTAGCGGCGGCTGCGCGAGGCGGGAGCCATGTCTTCGCGCCTCGCGTCGCGACGCAACGTGATGGCGGCGGCGCTGATCGCGCCGCTGTTTCTGTTGGTCGCGCTCAGTTTCCTCGCGCCTCTGGCGACGACGCTGTACAGGGCGATCGAGGATTCGGATTTTTCACTCGCGCTGCCGAAGACGTCGCGCTCCCTGCAGCAATGGGACGGCGTGGCGCTGCCGCCTGAAGAGGCCTTCCGCAGCTTCGTCGAGGAGTTGCGGCAGGCCCAGCAGGATCAGGCGGCGGGCGCGATCCTCAACCGGCTCAATTTCGAGGAAACCGGCCTTCGCACCCTGCTGCTGCAGGCGACGCGCGCTTCCGGCCGACTCGCCGAGCCCTATCGCGACAGCATGATCGCGCTCAATCCGCGCTGGGGCGATCCGGCGTTGTGGCGGCTGTTCAAGCGCGCGACAGGGCCGTTCACATCGCTTTTCCTGTTGCGCTCGCTCGATCTGAAGCCGACCGACCAGGGCGTGGCCAAGGCGGCGGCGCAGGATGCGGTGTTCCTGCCGCTGTTCTGGCGCACCTTCGAGATCAGTCTCGTGGTGACGATCCTGTGCGCGCTGCTCGCCTATCCCGTGGCCTATACGCTGTCGATCCTGCCGCAGGGCTGGGCCAACGTCGGCATGATGCTGGTGCTGATCCCGTTCTGGACCTCGATCCTGGTGCGCACCACGGCCTGGTTCATCATCCTGCAGCGCGAGGGGCCGATCAACGCGCTGCTGATGGCGATGACTCTCGTCGATCAGCCGCTGACCATGATCTTCACGCGCTTCGCTGTCTACATCGCCATGGTGCATGTGCTGCTGCCCTTCGCGATCCTGCCGCTCTACAGCGTGATGAAGGGGCTGAAGCCCGATTACATGCGCGCCGCCGCCTCGCTCGGCGCGCCGGGGTGGAAGCGTTTCCTGCGCATCTATCTGCCGCTGACCATGCCCGGCGTGGCGGCGGGTTCGCTGATGGTGTTCATGCTGTCGGTCGGCTTCTACATCACGCCGGCGCTGGTCGGCGGGCCGGGCGACCAGATGGTGTCGTCGTTCATCGCCTTCTTCACCAACGTGTCGGTCAACTGGGGGATGGCGGCCGCGCTGGCGACACTCCTGATGGCGATGACGGGCGTGCTCGTCGTCGTCGCGCGACTCGTCGTGCCGGGCTTTCGCTCGGGCGGCGTGAAGGCCTGAACCATGGCCGCCCCCGCCGCGCCGCGCCCGCGCCGGTCATTGATCGAGGCGTCGCTGTACGCCGTCACGGCGCTGATCCTGTTCTTTCTGGTTGCGCCGATCTTCGTGGTGTTTCCGCTGTCGCTGTCTTCCGGCGAATTGCTGGTGCTGCCGACGCCGGGCTATTCGCTGCGCTGGTATGAGGAGTTCTTCACCTCGAACCGGTGGCTGCTGGCGACCTGGAACAGTTTCGTCGTCGGCCTCGCCACGATGATTGTCGCGACGCTGCTCGGCACGCTGGCGGCCTTCGGCCTGTATCTCGGGCAGTTCCGCGGCAAGGCGCTGATCATCGCGATCCTGTCGCTGCCGATGGTGACGCCGATCATCGTCACGGCGATCGCGATGTATTTTGCGCTGTCGCTCGTCGGCCTCGGCAGCACGCTGACCGGGCTGATCATCGCGCATACGGTGTTGTCCGTTCCTTTCGTTCTCTTGACGGTTCTGGCTTCGCTGCAGACCTTCGATCCCAATCTGCTGCGCGCCGCAGCCAGCCTCGGGGCGAGTCCGCCGGTCGCTTTCCGACGGGTGGTGCTGCCGCTGATCGCGCCGGGCGTCGCGACGGGCGCACTGTTCGCCTTCGCCACCTCGTTCGATGAGCTGGTGGTGGCGCTGTTCATCGCCAGCCCCGGCCAGTTCACGTTGCCGCGCCAGATGTTCGCCGGCGTACGGGAATTCCTCAGCCCGACGATCGCTGCGGCGGCTGTGCTGCTCATCGTGTTCTCGGCGCTGCTGCTGGCGATCAACGAAATGATCCGCAAACGCGCGCAGGCGCGCGGCATTTCCAGCGGCCCGACGCCGTGAGGCCATGATGAGCGATGCGATCATCCGTTTCGAAGGCGTGACCAAGAGCTATGACGGCGTCACGCAGGTCGTGAAGGCGCTGGACTTTTCGGTGCTGCGCGGCGAATTCGTGACGCTGCTCGGGCCCTCGGGCTCCGGCAAGACGACGACGCTGATGATGCTCGCCGGCTTCGAGGATCCGTCCAGCGGCGCGATCATGTTCGATGGCCGGCTTCTGAACCACGTGCCGGCGCATCAGCGCGGCATCGGCGTCGTCTTCCAGAATTACGCGCTGTTCCCGCACATGACCGTCGGCGCCAATCTCGCCTTCCCGCTGGAGATGCAGGGCGTCGCCAGGGCGGAACGGGAGGCGCGCGTGCGCGCTGCGCTCGACATGGTCAAGCTCGGCGCGCTCGCCGACCGGCGTCCGTCGCAATTGTCCGGCGGTCAGCAGCAGCGCGTGGCGCTCGCCCGCGCGCTGGTCTTCCGCCCGAAACTTGTGCTGATGGACGAGCCGCTCGGCGCGCTCGACAAGCAGCTGCGCGAGCACATGCAGCTGGAGATCAAGCACATCCACGAGACTCTCGGCGTCACCGTCGTCTACGTCACGCATGACCAGGGCGAGGCGCTGACGATGTCGGACCGCATCGCCGTGTTCCACAATGGCCGCATCCAGCAGCTCGCCTCGCCGGGCGAGATTTACGAGCGCCCGGCCAACGCCTTCGTCGCCTCGTTCATCGGCGAAAACAACCGGCTCGACGGGACGATCGAAAGCATGGCGGACGGCGTTGCGCGCGTGCGCCTGGCGGACGGCTCCATCGTCGCGGCGACGCCGGGGCCGGGCGTGGGGTCGGGCGCGCGCGTCACGCTCGCGCTGCGGCCGGAAAAGGTGCGCATCGGTCCTGACGCCGGCGGGGAAAACCGCTTCGAGGCGCGCATCGAGGAGTTGATCTACTACGGCGATCACACGCGTCTGCGTCTCGCGCTCGGCGGCGGCGAGGACTTCACCGCGCGCCTGACATTCAAGGATGCGCTGGCGCGTCCAGAGCGCGGCGACGTCATCCCGGTGAGCTGGCGCGGCGTCGATTGCCTCGCGCTGGCGCCGGAAGAGGCGTGAGGCGTTCGCGGCGCGGCGTTGCGACGCCGTTAAATGTATTATAGTGCATACGTTTGAAAGCCGGCCTGCAGGGGATCGCCATGACCGTCAGCCTGACAACCCAAGTGCTCGTCGCCGGCGCCGGTCCGGTCGGTCTGGTTGCGGCGCTGATCCTGGCGGAGGCTGGCGTCGATGTGATCGTCGTCGAGAAGCGCGACAGCCTGAATACGGCGTCCAAGGCCTCGACGTTCCATCCCGCCACGCTGGAGATTCTCGATCGTCTCGGCGTGCTGGCGCCGGTACTGGCGGAGGGCGAGATCGTCCGGTCGATCCAGTACCGCACGGCGGAAGGGCCGTTCGCGACGTTCTCGCTGTCCGATCTTGCGCCGCGCACGCCGTTTCCCTTTCGCCTGCACCTCGAACAGTCGCGGCTGACGCCGCATCTTCTGGCGCGGATCGGCGCCAGGACCAACGCCCGGGTGATGTTCGGGACCGAATTCGTCGGGCTGGAGCAGGACGAGACGGGCGTCACCGTCGCCGTCGACGGCCGCGACGGGCGGCGCTCCATTCGCGCGGACTATCTGATCGGCGCGGACGGCGCGCGCAGCGCCGTGCGCGATGCGCTGGGCGTCGCCTTCGACGGGCATGTCTATCCGCACAAGATCCTGCGCGTCATGACGCATGACGATCTCGAGCCCGTCATGCCGGGGCTGGCGCCGATCACGTATCTGCACAACGCGGGCAAGTCGCTGAGCTTTCTCAAGATGCCGGATTGCTGGCGGATCATCATCCGCGTGCCGGGCGATGTGGCGGATGAGATCGCGCTGGCGCCGGGCTGGTTCTACGACCGCATCCGCGAGGTGATGCCGACATGGGCGGCGCCGCCGACCGTGGCGGACCGCGACATCTACAGCGCCTCGCGCCGCGTCGCCTCGGCCTATCGGGTTGGTCGAGCCTATCTGGCGGGCGATGCGGCGCATCTGACCAACACGCGCGGCGGCATGAACATGAACGCCGGCATTCACGACGCCGACGCTATCGCGCGCGCCATGATCGCAGCGCTCGCCGACGGCTGCAGCGAGCGCATCGCCGCGGCCGCGGACCGGCGCAAGCAGGTTGCCGACGAGATGCTGATTCCGCGCACCGACCGCAATGTTGCGGGCGGCGACGATTGGCTCGGACAGATCCGCGCCCTCGCCTCGGACAAGGCCGCCGCGACCGACTATCTGGCGACGGCGGCGATGCTCGACATGCTGGAGCGTCAAGCCCGCGCAGCCTGAGGAGAGTGTGATGATCGATCTGGAAACGCTGGGCTCGCAGCCTGCGCTCGGCGTGCTGGTGCCGCCGGCCAATCCGACCGTCGAGCCGGAGTTGAACCGGCTGATCGCGACCGACGCGCGACTCTACGCCTGCCGCCTGCCGGTTTTTCCCGACAGCACGCTGGAGCAGCGCAATCGCGCCTATGTCGCGGCCTACGGGCCGACGCTGAAGGGCTTCGGCGCGCTGAAGCTGAGGGCCGCGACGATCGCGCTCACCGGGCCGAGCTATCGCCTCGGCGCGACCGAGGACGACGCTCTGGCGGCGCG
>JAEULW010000269.1 GCA_016793505.1 Methylobacteriaceae bacterium
TTCTTCCTGGCGCTGGTCATCCAGCGTCATTTCACCAAGGGCATGACGCTCGGCGCGGTGCGTTGAGAGAACGGAGAACTCTGTGTCGAAGGTCGTGATGAAATCGGTCACCAAGCGCTGGGGCGATTTCGTCGGCGTGCGCGATCTCGATCTCACCGTCGAGGAAGCGGAGTTTCTCGTCCTGCTCGGCCCCTCGGGCTGCGGCAAGACGACCACGATGCGCATGGTCGCCGGCCTCGAGGCGCCGAGCGCCGGCGAAATCTGGATCGGCGACGACCTCGTCAACGACATGCCGCCGCGCGAGCGCGACATCGCCATGGTGTTCCAGAATTACGGCCTCTACCCGCACATGAGCGTGCGCGACAACATCGGCTACCCGCTCAAGGTGCGCGGCGTGCCGCGCGCCGAGGCGGCGCGGCTCGTCGAGGCGTCGGCGGCGCGTGTCGAACTCGGGCCCTATCTCGAACGCAAGCCCTCGCAGCTCTCCGGCGGCCAGCGCCAGCGCGTCGCGCTCGCCCGTTCGCTGGTGCGCCGACCGCGCGTCTTCCTGATGGACGAGCCGCTCTCCAATCTCGACGCCAAGCTGCGCGTCGTCATGCGCGCGGAGCTGAAGCATCTTCATCACGAATTGAAGGTCACCACCATCTACGTCACGCACGACCAGATGGAGGCGATGACGCTGGCCACCCGCATCGCGGTCATGAACAAGGGCGTGATCCAGCAGCTGGCGACGCCCGAGACGATCTACAACGATCCCGCCAATCTCTTCGTCGCCGATTTCATCGGCTCGCCGAGCATGAATCTTCTTCCCGGACTCGTCGAGGATGGACTCTTCCGGGCTGGCGATCTGACCCTGTCCGGCCTGGCGATCGCCGGGCGGCGCGACATCGTGCTCGGCGTGCGCCCGGAGGATGCCGAGATCGTCGGCGCCGGCGAGGGCGTGCTGACGGCGCCGGTCTACGCCTTCGAGCTCACCGGCGATTCCGTTCTGGTGACGCTGGAGACCGGCGCACGCAAGATCGCAGCCCGCGCCGACCGGCATTTCCGCTGCGACATCGGCCAGCCCGTCGGCCTCGCCGTCAATCGCGACCGGCTCTATCTGTTCGACGCCGCCACCGAGCAGCGCATTCGTCTCTGACAGTCAGTGCACGTCGTCCGCCTCGCCCCAGGCGGCGAGCAGCGCATCGACATTGAAATGCGGCGCGCGCGCCGCGCGCAGGATCGGGGCTTCCTTGCGGATGACGAGATCGATGGCGCGCGGCAGCTCGCGCTCCATGCCGGGTTCGATGACGACAGCGCCGTGCCGATCGGCATGGACGAGATCGTCGGGGCGCACCGTCAGCCCGAGCACGTCGACGGTCGTGGCGAAGGTCGTGACATGGACGAAGGCGTGACTCGGGCTGACGCAGCCGGCGAGCAGCTGGAAGCCGGAATCGATCACGCCGAGATCGCGGATCGAGCCGTCGGTCATCACGCCCTGCAGGCCAAGCCCCTTGTGGATGGCGACGTTCACCTCGCCCCAGAAAGCGCCGATTCCCTTGCGCGCGCTCTCGTCCTCGATCACCACGAGACGCGGCCAGTCGCCCTCGGCGACATAGCGGTAATAGCCGAGGCGCCGCGCACGCAGATCGGCCGGCGCCTCGTCGGCGGGGCGATCGGCGCGCACCTTCGCCGTCTTGGCGAAACCGACCATCGCCGCCGCCGCGGGCTCGGCGCAGACCACCGGCGTCGTGGTGAAGCCGCTCGCGCGCCGTCGCCCCTCGATCTCCTCGATCGCATTGCACACGGTCGGCGTATCGACGGCCTTGAGAGCGGCGAGGATGGCGGGATCGAGGCGGCGCGACATGTCGAAGAGCTCCTGCGGACGCGGACCGCCGCAGTCTGCGCGCAAATGCGCGCCTGCGCATCTCCGAAATCGCCCCGCGGCGGCCTCGCCGCAGCAGCGTTGCAACGCGCCGTCCCCCCGCATTCCTCTTACGGACGCGGCGCCAGGTCCAGGCTGTCCGGCGCAATGCCGAGCAGTGCGAGATCAACTAGGAAGGCGGGTGACGGCCTCTCGATCGTCAGATGCGCGCCGTCGCAGCGCCAGGCGATCGTCGCCGCGCGCAGCGCCTGCGCACAGGAGGCGCCGAGCCGCCTCGACGCCCGAGGCGTCGATGGCGAGCGGCGCGCCGCGCGCTGCACGCACGATCTCGGCCAGACGGGAGGCCGCGAGCAGATCGAGCTGCGCCGGCAGCACCAGCACCGCCCCGCCGCCGTGACGGTGATGCATCCGCATTTCGGAACGCCTGCCGCTCATCGTCCGGCGCCGCCGCGTGCGATGTTGCGTAAGAGTGACGGAACATTGGCGGACAGATCCTGCATGCTGAACTTCCTCTCTGCTCCGCCCGCGCGGAGATGCGCGACCACCTTGATCGATCTCCGGCGACGCGGCGCGCCCGGCGCGGCGGCGGAGCGGAACACCGCTATCTTGACGTTCGGCGGCGCAGGCGGCGCCGCCCGACGCGGACTGCGACGGTCGAATCCTGGAAGGGTGGACATTCGGCCGGGCCGAGACGATCCGTGCGGCTTCATGCCTCGGCGCGACGCGCCCGTCGGATCACGCGAGGGAGACTCGCCGACTCGCGTTGAATAAGTGTTACCGCAGAGTCACGAAGCGCAGATGCCGCAACGTCATGCGCGCTCTCACCAGCGACGATGCACTTCCTCGACCCAGCCGAAGATGCGCTCGATGCGCACGATCTCGCCGCTCTCGCGCGTCACCTCGCCGTCGAACCAGCCGAACACCTGATGCTCCTTCGAGCAGACGATGATGCGGTCGAAATCCGCGATGCGGTCGTAGAGCGGCGTGAAGACGAGGCGCACGCGATCGCCCTCGATCCGCCACGGCGCCATCCAGTCCGACCGATCGTAGACCCAGTCCAGTTCCTGACTGATCTTCTCGACGCGGCCGTCGATCTTCAGGCTGTTCTCGGTGGACGGCGTACCGTCGGTCCACTTGGCGCCGAACTGCAGGCCGATCTCGCGCCCGCCGCAGCGCCCACTGCCCGAGCCCCAATTCCAGACGATCGAATAAGGCCAGCGTCCGCGGCCGTGATCGAGCGTCGCGTAGGCGTCCGGCCCGCCGACTTCGTAGCGGCGGCCGTCCGCCACGACATGGCCGGTCACAGGCAGACAGTTCGCTTTGCGCGTGTACTGGAAGCGCTTGTCGTCCCAGGGCACGACGACGCCCATCGACTCGAATTGCGGCCCGTCGGTGACGTCGAGCGCGACCTTCAGCCGCGGCGTGTCGGCCTCGAGCCGCACGCCTGTCGGCGTCGCGCGCATGGCGATCTGCATGGCGTCGCCGCGACCGATCGTGTCGCCCTGCCCCGACCGCTCCGGCATCGCCGGCGTGCGGTCGCGCGGCAGCCAGTGAATCTCGGCCTGCGAGAACGCTTCGACCCTGGCGATGTCGAGAAAGAACGTGGCGAGCGTCACGCGATAGTCGCCATGCGACACGTTGATCGCCACGGCGATTTCAGGCGTCGTGACGCACCAGTATTCGAACCGCTTGTTCCGCCCCCAGCCGCGCAGGTTGGCGCGATGCAGCGGATGGCGCGACCAGCCCACCGCAGCCGGATTGAGCCGGCCATTGGGCAGGCACAGATCGACGGGTTGCGTCAGTTCGCGTTCGCTCTTGTGAATGCCGCCAGTCATCGGGAACTCTGAGCTCGAGGTGTAGATCAGCCCTTGATCGCGCCGTCCGCGATGCCCTTGATCAGCCATTTCTGGACGGCGAGGGCGAAGACGACGACCGGCGCGACGGTGAGCGTGCCGACCGCCGTCAGAGCGCCCCAGTTGGCGCCGTTCACCGTGTCGCCGGCGATGCCGGCGATGGCGACGGGAATCGTCGTCGCGTTCCGGTTGGTCAGCACCAGCGCGAAGAGCAACTCTTCCCACGCCAGGATGACGCAGAAGATCAGCGTCGAGACGAGGCCCGGCATGGAGATCGGCAGAATGATGCGGAAGAAGGCGCCGAAGCGCGAGCAGCCGTCGAGCAGCGCCGACTCCTCGAGCTCCGGCGGCAGCGACAGGAAGAAGCCGCGCATCAGCCACATCACGTAGGGAATGAGGAAGGTGCAGTAGGCGAGAATCAGCGTGATGTGCTGGTCGGTGAGGCCGAGCTTGCGCGCCACCAGGAACATCGGCACGGCGAGCGCGATCGGCGGCACGCCGCGCGACAGCAGGATGATCACGCCGATCGTCGGCGCGCCGCGGATCGGCAGCCGCGCCAGCGCATAGCCCGCCATGGCCCCGGCGACGATCGACACGAGGCCGGACCCGAAGGCTACTATCACCGTGTTCGCCATGCGTTTCATCACTTCCGCATGGCCGAAATACTGGATGTAGGTGTCGACCGTCGGCGTGAAGAAAAGTTTCGGCGGCGTCGTGAAGATGTCGCGCGGCATCTTGAACGAGGTGACGACCATCCACGCCACCGGAAACAGGAACACCGCGCAGGCGAACAGGCCGCCGGCGATGCGCAGCCTGTGGCCGAGCGTCGGCCGCTCGTCGGATCGCGCCTGCGTGCTCAATAGCGCCGCTCCAGCCGCCGCGCGCCGAGAAGGAACAGGCCGGTCAGGATCATCGTCAGCGCCAGCACGATGATCGCCATGGCCGAGGATTCGGCGAATCGCAGCGACCGGAACGCCTCGTCATAGATGAACAGATTGATCACCGCCGTGGCGTGGCCCGGTCCGCCTCCGGTCGCCGCCAGCGCGATGTCGAACATCTTCACCGCGCCGAGCCAGCGAACCACGAAGGTCGCCGCGATCATCGGCATGAGCAGCGGCAGCGCAATCCAGCGCAGCTTGTACCACCAGTTGGCGCCGTCGACGTCCGCCGCCTCGAACACCTCCTTCGGCAGGGCGAGGATCGCCGCGGTGGCGATCAGCACGACGAACGGCGTCCAGCGCCACGTGTCGATGATGACGACGGTCGCCATCGCCAGCGTTGGATCGCCGAGCCAGTCCACGGGCCCGAGCCCGAACAGGCCGATGAGATGATTGGCGAGGCCCCAGAGCGGATCGAGAATCATCCGCCACACGCCGCCTGCGACGACCGGCGCGACCACCATCGGAATGATGAACAGCGCCCGCACGACGCCGCGCCCCTGCCATTCCGCGTTGATCAGCCAAGCGATCGAGAAGCCGAGCACGATCTGCAACGGCAACGCCGCGACGAGATAGATCGCGGTGACGCGCAACGCCTGCCAGAATCGGTCGTCCTCGATCACCGTGCGGTAGTTGTCCCAGCCGACGAAGCCGTCCGGCTGGAACGTGCCGAGATTGAGCTCCGAGAAGCTGATCTGGATCGTGTAGAAGATCGGATAGGCGAGCGTCAGCCCGAGCAACGCGGCCGCCGGCGCCATGAAGGCCCAACGACCGGCGAGATCGCGCAGGGCCGCGCCCCGCGCGCCCCCGCGCCTCGTCTGCACAGACGCCATGGCGCGCTCAGCGCAGCACGCGTTCGATGCGCGCGGCAGCCGCCTTCAGCGCCGCCTCGGCGGTGGCCTGCCCGGAGATCGCCCGCGCCGTCTCGTCGGCCAGCGCCTGCTGAACCGCGTCGGACTTGGGATGGCGCGGCCGCCACATCTGCCCGGCCTGCGCCGCTTCATACGCCTGCTGCAGAGCTGCATAGACCGGAACCAGCCAGTCGCTTTCGGGCTTGGCGGCGAGCGTCGACTTGCGCGCCGGGAACACGCCGAGCGTGTTGGCGTGCCACTTCTCGCCCTCCTTCGAGCTCAGCCATTGCAGGAGCGCGAAGGCGGCGCGCGGGTTCTTGCTCTTCTTCGAGACGACGCCGCTCCAGATGCCGCGATGCGCGCCGGGCCCCTTCGAGCCGGCGGGCATCACCTGAATGCCGACCTGTTCCGGCTTCAGCGTCGTCGTCGCCGCGTCGACCGCGGTGCCCTTGAACACCGAGCCCCACATGAACATTGTCGCGACCTGGCCCTGACGGAAGGCCTGCAGCGACTCGTTGAAGCCGTGGCTGGCCGCGCCGGGCGGCGCGAACTTGACGAGATCGATATGCGTCTGCAGCGCCTTGATTCCGTCCGGCGTGACGAAGGCCGGCTTCATGTCCTTGTCGAGCAGCTGGCCGCCATTGGAATTGAGGATGGTCTGCCAGATCGTCGGCGTCAGCACGTCGCGCATGAAATAGGTGCCGATCGCCCATGCGTCCGGCTTGCCGCCGCCCTTCGTGTCCTGCACGAGTTTCGGCGCCTGGGCCATGTATTCGTCCCAGGTCAGCTTCGGCGTCGGCTCGGGCACGCCGGCCTTCTGATAGAGCGTGCGATTGTAGAACATCAGCAGCATGTTGGAGCGCAGCGGCACGCCATACTGCACGCCGTTCCACGAACTCGCGGCGAGCGGGGCCGCGTTGAAATCGTCCCAGTCGAAATCCTTATCCGTCCAGGCGGCTGCATCCTTCTTCAGATCGAGCAGCGATCCGGTCTGCGCCAGTTGCGGCGTCCACGGATCGTCGGCGATGATGACGTCGTAGAGCGGCGAGGCGCCTGTGACGTCGAGCAGGCTCTTGGCGAGCAACTCGTTGTAGGGGACGCCGTCGATCGTCACCTTGACGTGCGGAAACTTCTTGTTGAACTCCGGCACCATCGCGGTCTGCCACTGACGCGCGAAGGCCTCGTTGGCGATCATCCGCACCTCGACCGGCGCCGCCGCCGTGCCGAGCCCCTCCTGCGCCAGCGCCGGCGCCGCAGCGATGAGCGCCAGCGCGGCCGTCAGCGCCGCGCGCCGGTCGATGCGCCAACCCGAATGGTTCGATTGCATGTCGTTCCTCCGTCGTGTCGCGCCGTGAACCGGCGTCGCGCGTCGCAGGAAGACTGGCCGCCTTCGCCGGCGCCGTCAACGCGCGCGCCATGCGCCGGCCGCGCCGCAGCGTCGCAGTGGCTCCGCGAATTTCGAAAAATGAAACGAGCGCGTCAGCGCGCCAGAGTCATCCACTGGCCGTTCGCCGCGCTGGAGCGCAGCGCCGCCTCGATCAGCGCGACGCCCTTCACGCCGTCGCCGACGCCGGGATAAACGACATCCGGCGGCGGCGCCCGGCCCGCGCGCGCCGCGCGAATCGCCGCGGCCGCTTCGGCGTAGATGGTGGCGAAAGCTTCCAGATAGCCCTCGGGATGGCCGCCCGGAATGCGCGTGACGCGCGCCGCGGCCGGTCCGACGCCGCCGGAGCCGCGCGTCAGCCGTCGCGACGCCTCGCCGAAGGGCGTGTAGCAGAGCGCATTCGGTTCCTCCTGCCGCCATTCGAGGCCGCCTCTGGTCCCGTAGACGCGCAGCTTGAGATTGTTCTCGTTGCCCGGCGCCACCTGGCTCGCCCACAACAGGCCGCGCGCGCCGTTGGCGTAGCGCAGCATGATCTGCACATGATCGTCGACGCGCCGGCCCGGCACGAAGGTCGTCAGATCCGCCGACAGTTCCTTCAGTTCCAGTCCGGTGACGAAATCGGCGAGATTGTAGGCGTGCGTGCCGATGTCGCCGATGCAGCCGCCGGCGCCCGATCGCGCCGGATCGGTGCGCCAGGCCGCCTGCTTCTGGCCCGTCGATTCGAGATCGGTGGTGAGCCAGTCCTGCGGATACTCGACCTGCACGACGCGGATGTCGCCGAGCTCGCCGGCCGCGATCATGGCGCGCGCCTGCCGCACCATGGGGTAGCCCGTGTAGTTGTGCGTCACACAGAACACGAGGCCGGATCGCTCCGCCGCGGCGGCGAGCCGCCTCGCATCCTCCAGCGTCGTCGTCAGCGGCTTGTCGCAGATCACATGCACGCCGGCCTCGAGAAAGGCGTGCGCGACCGGGGCATGCATGTGGTTCGGCGTGACGATGGCGACCGCCTCGATCCCGTCTTTTCGCGCCGCCTCGGCGCGCGCCATCGCAACGAAATCGCCATAGCAGCGCGCCGGATCGAGCCCGAGCGCCGCGCCCGAGCGCCGCGCCTTGTCGGGATCAGCCGACAGCGCGCCGGCGACGAGCTGGTAGTGACCATCGAGCCGCGCCGCCATGCGGTGCACGGCGCCGATGAAAGCGCCCTCGCCGCCGCCCACCATGCCGAGCCGGATGGGGGCGTCGGCATTGTCGTCTCGCGCCTCGACCATGGTCAGAGCCCCAGCATGCGCCTGATCTGCGCCTTGTCGGTCTTGGCGCCGGCGAAATCGTCGAACGCCTTTTCCGTCACCTTGATGATGTGCCCGTCGATGAAGGGCGCGCCCTCGGCGGCGCCGACTTCCGGATGCTTCAGGCAGCACTCCCACTCGAGCACCGCCCAGCGATCATAACCATGCGCCGCGAGTCTTGAGAAAATGCCGCCGAAATCCACCTGCCCGTCGCCGAGCGAACGGAATCGGCCGGCGCGATTGACCCAGGATTGGTAGCCCGAATAGACGCCCTGCCGCCCGTCCGGATTGAACTCGGCGTCCTTCACGTGAAACGCGCCGATGCGCTGATGATAGATGTCGATGAAGGCGAGATAGTCGAGCTGCATCAGCACGAAATGCGACGGATCGTAGTTGATCATGCAGCGCGTGTGACCCTTCACCGCGTCGAGAAACGTCTCGAAGCTCGCGCCGTCGAACACATCCTCGCCCGGATGAATCTCGTAGCACAGATCGACGCCCGCCTCGTCGTAGGCGTTGAGGATCGGCGTCCAGCGCTTGCCGAGTTCGGCGAAGGCCGTCTCGATCAGGCCGGCCGGCCGCTGCGGCCACGGATAGACATAGGGCCAGGCCAGCGCGCCGGTGAACGACACCGAGGCCTCGAGCCCGAGATGGCGTGAGGCCTTCGCCGCGAGCATGAGCTGCTCCACGGCCCATTTCTGCCGCGCCTTCGGATCACCCTTCACCTTGTCCGGCGCGAAGGCGTCGAACGCCTCGTCATAGGCCGGATGCACGGCGACGAGCTGGCCCTGCAGATGCGTCGACAGTTCGGTGATCGCCACGCCGTTGGCTTGCGCGACGCCGGCGATGTCGTCGCAATACGCCTTCGACGTCGCCGCCTTCTTCAGATCGAACAGCCGCCCGTCCCAGGTCGGAATCTGCACGCCCTTGTAGCCGAGCGAGGCCGCCCATTTCGTGATCGCATCCCACGAATTGAACGGCGCCGCGTCGCCCGCGAACTGCGCGAGGAAAATGCCGGGGCCCTTGATGTTCGCAGCCATTGTCGATGTCCTTGCAGAATGCCTACGCGAATCGCGACGGCGACGTCATTGCGAGCGCAGCGAAGCAATCCATCGTCCCTGCTCGCCCGCCCTCCGGATAGCTTGCTCGCCCGCCGCCTGGCGCCAAAGACGCAGCTTCATCCCACCCACAGCGCCGCAGCGTCCGTTTCGCTCAGCGCGGCGGGGCGCTCGATCTTCGACTTCACCTTGACCGTCTCGCCCGTTTCGCCGGCCTGCAGAATCGCATGCATGGCGTCGAGCACATGGCTCGCCAGCGCGCCGGAGGCGCGGTGCGGCGCGCCGCTCTGGATCGCCCGCGCCATCTCGGCGATTCCGAGGCAGCGATAGTTGGCGCGGTCCGGCATCGACGGCGCCCAGTTCGGCGAGCGCCAGTTGGGCTTGCCGTAGATCCGGTCGGCCGAATCGACGCTGACCCAATCGCCGCCCTTCTCGGTGTATTCGACGACGCCGCCGAAGAAGTTGGGATCGGGCACGCGCAGGCTGCCGTCCGTGCCGTAGAGTTCGATCGGCGGATGACCGTGCTTCCACACGTCCCAGCTCATCACGAAGACGATGCTCGCGCCGTTGGCGAACTGCGCGATCGCCTGGACGCTCGTCGGCGTCTCGACCTTGATCGCCTTGCCTTGCATCGGCCCTTTGGCGGTGACGATTCGCTGCCGGAAGCCCGATGAGGCGCAGGCCTGCACCGATTTCACCGGCCCGAGCAGATTGACGAGCGCGGCGAGGTAGTACGGCCCCATGTCGAGGATCGGCCCGCCGCCCGGCTTGAAGAAGAAGGTCGGATCAGGATGCCAGTGCTCCATGCCGTGCGACATCAGGAAACACGTGCCTGACAGCACCTTGCCGATACGCCCCTCGTCGATGATCTGGCGCGCAAGGCGCCCGCCCGCGCCGAGAAACGTATCCGGCGCGCAGCCGATCTTGAGGCCCCGCGCCGTTGCCTCCTTGACCAGCGTCGCCGCATGCTTCGCCTCGACCGTGATCGGCTTCTCGCCGAAAACATGCTTGCCCGCCTTCAGCGCCGCCATCGACACCGGGAAATGCGCATTCGGCGTCGTCAGATTGACGACGATGTCGACGTCCTTCGAGGCGAGCAGATCGTCGATCGACATCGCCGCGACGCCATATTGCTCGCCCTGCGATTGCGCCGCCTCCGCGCGCATGTCGGCGCAGGCCGCCAGCCTCAGCCCGGCGAACTTGGCCATGTTGCGCATATAGATCGACGAGATGTTGCCGCAGCCGATGATGCCGACGCCGAGCGTCTTTTTCGCCCCGGCGGACTTCACGACGGGCGATCTGGCGGTGGCTGTTCGGGAGGCCTGAGCCTTGGAAGCGGGAGTCCTGGACACGGGCGTTGGTCCTGTTCGGTCGAAGCGGATGCGGTGACGATGCGGGCGTTCACGCCCACGCGGCGACAGTGTCGCGCGCCCGGCGCGCGAAGCGGGCGACGTCGTTCGGCTTGTCGTGCTCGACGGCGTAGACCTCCGCCGTGGTCGCCTTGATCGCGGCGAGCAGCCGGGTCCAGTCCATCACGCCATGGCCGGGATCGGCCCAGCCGTCCTCGTCCGCATTCTGGCCGGCCGCCGCCAGATCCTTGATGTGCACGGCGATCAGCTGATCCTTGCGCTTGCCGAGTTCGGCGACGGGATCGGCGCCGCCGCGCACGATCCAGGCGAGATCGGCCTCCCACAACAGGCCCGGGGCCTCCTCGAACAGGCAATCGAGAAACGTCTTGCCGCTCGCCGTCTTGCCGTATTCCCAATGATGATTGTGCCAGCCGAAGCTGAGCCCCTCGCCGGTGACGATCTTGTGGTATCCCGCAAGTTCCTTGCCGAGCTTGCGCCAATGCGCCTCGTCGCCATCGCGCTCGCCCATCAGCGGCGCCGGCGCCAGCATCGTCTTGACGCCGAGCGATTTGCACAGCGCGATCGCCGCCTTCACATCGGCGCGCAACCTGTCGAAGCCGACATGCGCGGTCGGCGCCGTCATGCCGTGCGTGTCGAGCAGCGATCTCAGCTTCGCCGGATCGGCGTAGAGACCGCCGAACAGTTCGACCATCTTGTAGCCGAGCGAGGCGAGGAGCTCGAACTGCTTTTCGAGCGGCTGCAGTCCGCGCGCCGAATAGAGCTGGAAGGACAGGCGATCGATCGGTTTCATTGTCTGGTTCCTCGGGATGCAGATCGTCTAGAGACGCGCGCCGGCCGGCGTGTCGTCGAAAACGGAGAGCGCGTCGGCCGGGAAGGACACCGGCAACGTGTCGCCTTCGCGCACTGCGGCGTCGGCGGCATGGCGGATCGACAGCGACGCGCCGTCCGGCAGGCGCGACCAGATCAGCGTGTCGGCGCCCATCGGCTCGACCATCTCGACCTTGGCGGCGATCGCGTCAGGCCCGGCCTCGTGTCCGGCCAGAACATGTTCGGGGCGGATGCCGAGCGTCGCCGCGCCGGCCGCCGGCGCGCCGGCGAAGGCGTAGCCGGCGAGCGGAATGCGATAGTCTCCGGCATGAAAGAACAGGCCCGCCTCGACGCGGCCCGCAATGAAGTTCATCGCCGGCGACCCGACGAAGGAGGCGACGAAGCGATTGACCGGCCGACGGTAGATGTCCTTCGGCGCGGCGAGCTGCTGAATGACGCCGCCCTGCATCACCGCGATGCGATCGGCCAGGGTCAGCGCCTCGATCTGATCATGCGTGACATAGATCATCGTCGCCCCGAGCCTTGCGTGCAGGCGCTTGATCTCGACGCGCAGCTCGGCGCGCAGCTGCGCGTCGAGATTGGAGAGCGGTTCATCGAACAGATAGACGCCGACCTTGCGCACCAGCGCGCGGCCGATCGCGACGCGCTGACGCTGGCCGCCGGAGAGCGCCGCGGGCTTGCGTTCGAGCAGCGGCGTCAGCTTGAGCATCTGCGCCGCTTCCGCCACGCGCGCCTCGATCTCGGCTCTGGGCGTTCCGGCGACCTCGAGGCCGAACGACATGTTCTTCTTCACGCTCATGCGTGGATAGAGCGCATAGCTCTGGAACACCATGGCGATGCCGCGGTCCTTCGGCTCTTCCCAGGTGACGTTGCGCCCGCCGATCCACATCTGCCCGTCCGAGACGTCGAGCAGCCCGGCGATGGCGTTGAGCAGGGTCGACTTGCCGCAACCCGACGGGCCGAGCAGCACGATGAATTCAGATGGCGCGATCTTCAGGTTGAGCTTCTCGAGCACCTGCACATTGCCGAAGCGCACCGAGACGTCGCGGATGTCGACTTCCGATTGCAACGACATGACGCCTACCCTTTCACAGCGCCTGCGGCGATGCCGCGAACGAACCAGCGGCCGGAGCCGAAATAGACGACCAGCGGCAGCAGCGCGGTCAGCATGGTCGCCGCCATGTCGACATTGTATTCGCGTTCGCCCTGCACCGAGGCGACGATGTTGTTGAGCTGCACCGTCATCGGCAGATTCTCGCGGCCGGCGAAGACCAGCCCGAGAATGAAATCGTTCCAGATGCCGGTGACCTGCAGGATCACGGCGACGACGATCATCGGCGTCGCCATCGGCATCATGATGCGGAAGAAGATCTGGTAGAAGCTCGCCCCGTCGATGCGCGCCGCCTTGAACAGCTCGATCGGCAGGGATGAAAAGTAGTTCCGGAACAGCAGCGTCATCGTCGGCAGGCCGAAGATCGTGTGCACGATGACGATCGTCGCGATCGACTGGCCGAGGCCGATGAAGGCGAAGACGCGCACCAGCGGATAGATGAAAACCTGATAGGGAATGAAGGCGACGATCATCATCGCCGTGAACAACACATTCGCGCCCGGCACGCGCCAGAAGGACAGCGCGTAGCCGGTCATCGAACCGACCAGAATCGAGATGAACACGGACGGCACGAGGATTTTCACTGAATTCCAGAACCCGACCCTGATGCCGTCGCAGGCGAGCCCCGTGCAGGCGCTCGACCATGCCTTCGCCCAGGCCTCCAGCGTCGGCGCCAGCGGCGGCGCGATGATCGCGCCGAGCCGGATCTCGTTCATCGTCTTCAGCGAGGTGACGACCATCACCCACAGCGGCAGCAGGAAGAACGCCGCCGTGATGGCGAGGAACGCGTAGAGGCCCCAGCGCGCCGGCGTCATGCGCACCGGACGCGCGCTGCGCGGACCGCCCGCGTCACCGGGCGGACTCATCGTCTGCATGGCTGCGGCGCCGCTCATGCCCGCCCCCGCGCGGCGACCCTGGTGCGCCAGTACATGTAGGGCGCGACCACCGCGATGACCGTGATCAGCATCGAGGTGGCGGCGGCGGTGGCGAGGCTGATGTTGGCGCGCTCGAACAGATGGTCCATGACGAATTTCGCCGGCACTTCCGAGGCGATGCCCGGCCCGCCACGCGTCATCGCGACCGAAAGATCGTAGAGCCGCACGACGCTGGTGGAGAGCAGAACGCCGGCTGTGGCGAAACTCGCGCCGAGCATCGGCGTGACGACCGAGGCGTAGACACGCCAGGTCGGCAGGCCGTCGACCCGCGCCGCCTTCCAGATGTCCTCGTCGACGCCGCGCAGGCCCGCCAGCATGATCGCCATGACGAGACCCGCGGCATGCCAGACTCCGGCGATGACGAGGCAGTACAGCACCGTCTCGGCGTGCGCGATCCAGTCGAATGTGAAAGTTTCAAAACCCATGTCGCGCACCAGCTTCTGGATGCCGAGCGTCGGGTTGAGCAGCCACTGCCAGACGAGGCCGGTGACGACGAAGGACATGGAGTAGGGATAGAGATAGACGGAGCGCCAGCTGTCCTCCGAGCGGACTTTCTGATCGATCGCCACGGCGAGCAGGAAACCGAGCGCCAGCGAGATCGCCACGAAGAGCACGCCGAAGAACGCCAGATTGTGGACCGATGTGATCCAGCGGTCGTTGGAGAACAGAATCTCGTAGTTGCGCAGCCCGACGAAATTGTTGTTCGGCAGCATGCGCGAGCCGGTCAGGCTCATCCACATCGTCCAGACCGTCGAACCGATATAGACGACCGCAAGAACGATGAACGCCGGCAGCAGGGCCGAATAGGCCGAGGCGCGCGAACTCATGCGGGGGCTGGCCATGCCGCAAATCCGTCAGGAGAGACGTGAACGCAGGGCGCATGTCGCGCCTGCGGCGCATCGTCGGGGCGGAGCGGCGCGCAATGCGCCGCCCCGCGCGCCGGTCACTGGTTCTGCTTGAAGGCGACGGCGAGCTTGTCGATGAACTGCTCGCTCGTCATCGCCGTGTTCCAGAACTGCGAGATCACATCCTCGATCGCGCCCCACACCGCCGGCGGCGCGAGCATCACGTCGGAGGGCAGCTGCTGGTTCTTGTCGAGCACGTATTTCATGCCCTTCTGCGCGCAGGCGTCGAGCCGCGAGGCGTCGACGTCGAGGCGCGCCGGCAGCGAGCCCTTCTTCAGCGAGAACTCGATCTGCGCCGCCGGATCGAGCATGGTCTTGGCGAGCAGCGCCTGCGCCTTGGCGGCGTTGGCGTCCTTCAGCTTGGGGAAGGCGAAGACGTCGCCGCCGAAGATGAAGCCATGGCTGCCGCTCGCCAGGATGACGCAGCCATAGTCCTTCTCCGGGGCCTTGCCGGCGGCCGAGAATTCGCCCTTGGCCCAGTCGCCCATGATCTGCATGCCGGCCTTGCCCTGGATCACGAGGCCGGTGGCGTCGTTCCAGACACGGCTCGAGGCGCCGGGATCGGTATAGTCCTTGAGCTTCTTGTAGGTGTCCGCCGCCTTGCGCAGCTCCGGCGATTTCAGCACCGCCGGATCGCGCTTGGCCCAGAACGCGCTCCAGATCGCCGGGCCGCCCTTGTCGACGAGCACGGCGTTGAACAGCAGCCGCTCCCAGTTCTTCGCGCCCGAGAACGCGAGCGGGATGGCGCCGGACGCCTTGATCTTGTCGAGCGCCTCGATCGCCTCGTCCCAGTTGCGCGGCTCCTTCGCGCCGACCTTGGCGAGCAGCTCCTTGTTGTAGAACAGCCAATTCTGGCCGTGAATGTTGACCGGCGCGGCGAACATCTTGCCCTGGCGCGTCGTCGCGTCGATCAGCGCCTGCGGCAGATTGGCCTTCCAGTTGTTGGCGGTCGCCACCGCGTCGATGTCGGTGAGCAGCCCGCCCTCGACCAGTTCGTCGAACTGCTTGCCGGTGTTGAACTGCATCGCGGCAGGCGGATTGCCGGCGATGGTGCGGTTGATCGCCGCGGTGCGCGCGTTGACGCCGCCGGCCACCGCGCTGTCAACCCAGGCGCCGCCCGCCTTGCCGAACTGGTCGGCGAACACTTTCACCGCCGCGGATTCGCCGCCGGACGTCCACCAGTGGATGACTTCGGCCTTGTTGTCCTGCGCGATCGCCGGGATCGACATCGCCGGGATCGACATCGCCGCCATCACGGCCGCCACAGCCGTCAACGCCTTCATTGTCATGCGTCGCCCTCCCTGACACGGCCCGTCTCTGAGGCCGTTGTAATCGATTACATTGGACTCTATCATATTCCCCGGATTTGGCAAGCCTCACCGCGGCAAGGCCGGCGTCGCAGCGGCGCTGATGCCATGCGGCGGCGATGATAGAATGCCGGACGCGTTCGGGAGGCAGACCGCTTCGTCATGTCGAGACCGGAAACCGGCGGGCGCCGCAAGCCCGCCAAGATCGCCGACGTCGCCCGCATCGCCGAGGTCTCCGTCGCCACCGTCAGTCGCACGCTCGCCAACCCCGAGGTCGTCGCGGAAGAGACGCGCAAGCGCGTTCTGGCCGCTGTGACCGCGACCGGCTATACGCCGAACCTCGCCGGTCGGGCGCTGCGCGCCCGCCGCTCGATGCTGGCGCTGGTCGTCGTGCCCGATCTGGCCAATCCCTTCTTTCCCGAGGTGCTGCGCGGCGTCGACGAGACGCTGTCGGCGGCCGGCTACGGCATCATCATCGCCAATCTCGACAACTCGGCCGAAAAGGAATCGCGCTATGTCGACCTCGCCTGCGCCGGTCAGGTCGACGGCGTGCTGCTGCTCTGCGGCCACGTGATCCGCGGCCGCGTGCGCGATCTCAGAGCGTCAGGCCTGCCGATCGTGGCCGCGTGCGAACGCATCGACGGCGAGGACATCCCGCAAGTCGAGGTCGACAACGAGGACGCCGCCGCCCGCGCCGTCGCGCATCTCATCGATCTCGGCCATCGCCGCATCGGCTACATCGCCGGACCCGAGCGCAACGTGCTCGACCGCGACCGGCGCAAGGGCTTCGGCCGCGCGCTGCGCGCCGCGCGGCTCGACCCGCGCAAAGCGCCGGCCTTCGCCGGCGATTTCACCTTCCGCGCCGGCGAGCGCGCCGCCCGCGACTGGCTCGCCATGCCCGACGCGACGCGCCCGAGCGCGATCTTCGCGGCCAATGACGAAATGGCGATCGGTTTCGTGAAGACAGCGCGCGCCGCCGGCGCGCGTGTGCCCGACGACGTGTCGATCGTCGGTTTCGACGGCATCGAATTCGCCGATTATTGCGAGCCGACTCTGACGACGATCTACCAGCCGCGCCGCGACATCGGCGCGACCGCCGCCGCCTTGCTGATCGCGGCGATGACGTCGCCGAAACCGCCGTCACCGCGCTTCGAGCGCATCGCGACGCGCCTCATGCTGCGCGACAGCACCGCCGCTGCGCCCAAACGCTAGGGCTCACATCGCCGCCGCGAGCCGCGGGAAAGGCTCGCCCAGCCGCGCAAAAGCTTCCGGCGGCGCATGGTTGTCGCGCATCAGCCGCGCCATCAGTGCGCTGAGCCGCTCGACCGTCGCGGGATCGTCGATCGCGGCGAGCTGGCCGGGATCGGCGACGAGATCGTAGAGCCGCGTCGCATCCTCGAGCAGCGCGCCGGGGCCGTAGACATTGTACATCGGCGAGCGTTCGATCACCGGCACCTTCAGCAGTTTCGCGCCGTCGCTGTAGGGCGTCGCCGGCGCGAGTTCGGCGAGCGCCAGCTCCTCGGTCGAGAACATGTCGAAGATGTGCGTCGGCATCAGCGTGTACTGATAGATCTCCTGCGTCTTCAGATCCTTCGGAAAGCGGTGATAGGTGTAGCGCCCGTCCGTGACGTTCACCGCGCCGCCGAAATAGCCATAGAGCAGCCCCTCGCGCAGGGCCGGCCGCAGCAGCGAGACGCCTTCGATTCCGGAAGCCGGCGCAACGCCGAACAGATCGAGGAAAGTCGGCGCGAGATCGACCGATTGCGTCAGCCGCTCAACGCGCGCGCCGTTGGCGGGGCGGCGCGGATCGAACACGAACAGCGGGATGTGCGCCACCTCCTGATAGAGGTTCATCCGGTTCTTCGCCCAGAAATCATGCTCGCCGAGCAGGAAGCCGTGATCGGTCGTCACGACGAGCGCGGTGTCCTTCCACATCGCGTGCCGATCGAAATAGTCGAGCAGCTGGCCGAGCAGGAAGTCGCACATCGAGACGATGGCGTAGTAGTTGGCGCGCAGTTCCTCGCATTCCTCCGGCAATTCGTCGACGCGGCCATAGCGCGGCCAGTCGCGCACGCCGCCCTGCCAACCCGTGTCGAACGGCGCCTTGAACCGCGCCGGGGCGGTGAAGGGCTCGTGCGGATCGAAGGTCTCCAGTTGCAGCAGCCAGCCCTCGGCGTCGCGATTGCGGTCGAGAAAATCGAAGGCGTGCGCGAAGCACTGAACGGAAGGAAAATCCTTCTCCTCGCGGATGAACTGGCGATTGATGATGTTCTGGGAGAGGTAGGTGCGGCGTTCGCTGGAGAACTGGCGCGCGTGATACATCTCGCGCAGTCGCTCCCAATGCGGTTGCACCATCGCCTTCCAGCGATCGCCCTCCTGCCCGCGCACGAATTCGTAGCTGTCGTAGCGGTTGTGATACGTCGCCCCGCCATCCTCCCAATAGTGGAAATGATCGGTGATCAGATGGCTGTAGACGCCGGCCCGATGCAGCCGCTCGGGAAAGGCGTCGTCGAACGGCTCGAGCGGCCCCCAGCTGCGATGCAGGAAGGTGAGCCGCCCCGTCAGCATGTCGCGCCGCGCCGGCATGCAGGGCAGCGAGCCGACATAGTGATTGTCGTAGATGGCGCAGCGCGCCGCCAGCCGGTCGAAATTCGGCGTCGGGATGCGCGCGCCGCCATAGGCGCCGAGCATGTGCCGGTTGAGCGAATCGAACAGCACGAACACCGTCTTCATGTCGAACCCCGCCCCGGCGCCTCGCGCCTCATTTCACCGCGCCCATCGTCAGCCCCTTGACGATGTAGCGCTGGCACACCAGCAGCAGTAGCACCGCCGGGATGATCGACAGCGCTGCGCTCGCCGCCATCTGCGTGTACTGAATCTCGAAATCCTGTGCGAATTTGGCGATGGCGACAGGCACGGTCGCCGTCAGCTTGTTGCTCAGCGTCAGCGCCACGGCGAATTCGTTCCACGAGAAGACGAAGCACAGCACTGCTGTGGCGGCGAGGCCCGGCGCGACCAGCGGCAGCACGATGGCGCGCAGCAGCACCGGCGTCGTCGCCCCGTCGATCCGCGCCGCCTCCTCGAGCTCGACCGGCACGTCGGCGACGAACACGCTCATCAGCCACAGCGCCATCGGCAGGTTGAGCGTCGCATGGGCGAGGATGACGCCGGTCAGCGTGTTGTCGAGGCCGATGCTGCGGAACAGCGCATACCACGCGCCGGCCAGCGTGATCGGCGGAATCATGTGGAACAGCATCGACCATCCGAGCAGGCTGTGGCGCAGCCAGGCCGGAACTCCCATGCGATGCAGCGACCAGGCGCCGAGCGTCGCGGCGACGAGAACCAGCAGCGTCGAGGCGAGCGCGACGATCAGCGAATTGCGGAAGTTCGACAGGAAGTCGGACGTCTTGGAGAACAGCACTTCCTCAAAGGCGGCGAGGTTCGGCGTGAACCAGAACTCGCCGATCAGCAGCGAGATCTGCGTGCGGAAGCCGGCGGCGATGACCCAGGCCACCGGCGCCAGCACGATCAGCGCGGCGAGCGCCAGGACGAGATGCGCCGGCCATTGACCGGCGCGCCAGACCGCGCGGTTCACGTCGCGCTCTCCCTGCGCCGGCGCGCCGCCAAGGCCAGCACCAGCAGCAGCGCGGTGATGAAGATCACCACGACCGACATCGCCGAGCCGTATCCGGCGCGATCCTCGGTGAAGAAGCGCTGATAGATGGTGAAGCTGATGACTTCCGTCGACGTGCCCGGCCCGCCGCTGGTCAGCAGATAGACCTCGTCGAACACCTTGAACGCGACGATCAGCCGGAACGCCATGGTCACCAGAATGGTCGGCGCCATCATCGGCAGCGTGACGTAGAGAAGCTCCTGCAGCCATGTCGCGCCGTCGAGCTCGGCCGCCTCGTAGACGTCCTGCGGCAGGCTCTCCAGCCCGGCGAGAAACAGCAGGAAGCAGAACGGCGTCCAGTGCCAGACATCGACGATGATCACCGACATCAGCGCGGTGTCGGCCGACTTCAGCCAGTCGAACGGCCCGAGGCCGACGAGGCCGAACGTCTGGTTGATGAGCCCGAAATCGGGATTGTACATCAGCTTCCAGATCGCCCCGATGACGATGCCGGGGATCAGGATGGGCAGGATGAAGATCGTCCGATAGAGAATCGCGCCGCGCCGGATGCGGCTCGTCAGCAGCGCCAGGAAAAAGCCGAGCAGCAACTGTCCGAGCACGGCGAACAGCGCGAACACCAGCGTGTTGGCGAGTCCGGCGCGGAACAGATTGTCGGCGGGCAGCGCCAGATAATGCGCCAGGCCGGCGGCCGACATTGTCGATCGGCCGTCCTTCCACGTGATGTTCAGGAAACTCAGCGCGAACAGATTGACGACCGGCAGCACGCTGAACAGCGCCAGCAGCAGCCCGGCCGGCGCCAGCATCAGCCAGCGCCAGACCGCATCCTCGCGCGCAGACTCGCCGCCGCCGGCCGACACGGCGTCCGTCACTTCAGCGGCGCCGCCTTGCCCGTCTTGTAATTGTGCTTGGCCATCACCGCATGGATCTCGTCGGCCATGCCGTTCAGCGCGGCGACGCTGGTGATCTCCCCGGCGATCGCCCGGTTGAGCCCCAGCTCGAGAATGGCGATGACCTCGCTCGCCTCCGGGAACTGGTAGATGTTGACGGCGTGTTTCAGCGAGTCCGCCATCGGCTTCATCCAGCGGAAGCGCCGCTCCTCCGAGATCGGATCGCGATAGGCCGCCGCGCTGATCGGGATGGCGCCCAGCTTGGCGCTGGCGGTCTGCGCCTGCGCGGTCTGGAACCAGCGGAAGAACTCGACCGCGGCGCGCTTGCGGTCGTCGGGCACGTTCTTCGAGATGCCGCCGAGCCAGTGGCCGAGGCCGGGCGAGGTCGGCACGCCGGCCACATGCGGCGTCGGCGCGAACTCGACCTTGTCGACCACCGCCGATTTCGTCGGATCGTCCATCTGCGACCAGGCGGCGATCACCATCATGATGTGGCCGGCCTGGCCCGTGACCATCTGCTGGATCACCTCGGTCTGGTCGAAGGCGGCCGTCTTGGGATGACCCGCCTCGCGGGCGAGACGAATGTAATAGTCGAGCGCGGCGCGGCCCTTCTCGTCGTTCAGCGTCACCGAATAGTCGGCCGCCGCCTGATCCTTGAAGATGCCGCCGCCATGGCCGTAGAGATAGGGATAGAAATCATAGGCGACCGTGTGCGGCCCGCGCGCCCCGCGCTGCACGATGCCGAACATCTTCGGCGGCGAATGCAGCTTGCGGGCGTTGGCCTCGAGTTCGGCGAAGGTTTCCGGCGTCTTCAGTCCGTCGCGCTTGTAGAGATCGCCGCGATAGTAGAGCAGCGGGATCAGCGGCGAGATCGGCATCGACATCAGCTTGCCGGCCGGCGTCATGACTTTCTTCGCCGGATCGTAATAGACCGTGTCGCCGAGCGTGTAGACATCCTTGTCGAGCTTGAAGCCGGGATCGATATCGGTGATCGCCTCGACGAAACCGCCGGCGTACATCTCCGCGAACCAGCCGGAATTCATGATCAGCACGTCATACTGCCCGCTCGCGGCGCGCACCGAATTGCGCTGCTTCTCCAGCGAGCCGGCGAAGGGATTGACGTCGAGATTGACCTTGGCGCCGGTCTCCTTCTCGTAAAGCTCCACGGTCTGCCGGAAGCTGGCGAACCAGGGCGACTGGTTGATCACGATGGTGATCGGCGGCAGCTTCGACTGCGCCCGCGCGCTGTACGCGCCGAGCGCCAGCATCGCGCCCGCCCCGAGCGCCGCCCTGCGATTGAGAATGATGGATTTCATCGCCCCGATCCTTGTCCGGCCTCGTTTCGCTCCCCGCTGAAGCCGATGTTTTCACGAAACCGGAGGGCTCGCAATCGCGCTCGCGCGCATATGGCGGCGTCACGCCCGGCATGCCTTTGACAAGCGCCCGGCGGCGGGTCTTACTCGCCCGGCCGCCTTGTGCGCGCCGGGGAGAGGCATGCGCTCGTCCGGAGATCGATCTTCGCTCGCGCCGCGCGATCCCTTCCGCGACAGGCGTCCGGCCGCGCGCGGGGCGAAGGCATGAACATGGCTGTTGCGGCGCCGGCGATCGAGATCGCGCGCGTCGGCAGGATATTTCCGGGCGATCCGCCCGGCGTCCCGCCCGTGCTGGAGGCCGTCGACCTCACCATCGCCGACAATGAATTCGTCGTGCTGCTCGGCCGCAGCGGCTGCGGCAAGACGACCTTGCTCAACATCGTCGCCGGCCTCGATCGCGCCAGCAGCGGCGAGGTGCGCGTCGCCGGCCGGCCGGTGACCGGTCCCGGCGGCGGCAAGGGCATGGTGTTCCAGCAGAACGCGCTGTTCCCCTGGCTCACCGCGGCGCGCAACGTGATGTTCGCCGCCGAGATGCGCGGCCTGTCGCGCGACGATTCGGCCGGGCTCGCCGACGACCTCTTGCGCCTCGTCGGGCTCGAGGGGGTCGGCGGCAAATATCCGGCCGAACTCTCGGGCGGCATGCAGCAGCGCGTCGCCATCGCCCGCGCGCTGGCGCTCGATCCGCACATCCTGCTGATGGACGAGCCCTTCGGCGCGCTCGACGAGCTGACGCGCAACGAGATGCAGGACGAGCTGCTGCGCGTCTGGCAGGCGCGGCGCAAGACCGTTCTGTTCGTCACCCATTCGATCTGGGAGGCGCTGATGCTGGCCGACCGCATCATCGTGCTGGCGCCGCGCCCCGGCCGCATCGTCCTCGAGCAGCGGATCGACGCGCCGCGCCCGCGCCGCCGCGCCGAGCCGGCGCTGATCGCCCTGCACGAGGCGATCTGGCAGGCCTTGAGGGCGCCGTGAGATGAAAGGCGCGCTTGCAACACGGCTCGGCGCGACGCTGGCGCCGGCGCTCGCGTTGGCCCTGGCGCTCGCCCTGTGGGAATACGCCGTCGCTGCGGGCTGGCTGAGACGGCTCCTGTTCCCGCCCCCCAGTCGCCTCCTGTCGAGCGCCGTCGAACTGGCCCGCGACGGCGTGCCTGTCGGCCAGACGCTGCTCGCTCATGCCGCGGCGACGCTGGCGCGCATCGCCTCGGGTTTCTTGCTCGCCATGCTGCTCGCCGTGCCGCTCGGTCTGGTGATCGGATCGCGGCCCTTCCTCGACCGGGCGACGCAGCCGATCGTCGGCTTCTGCCGTTCGGTCGCGACGCTCAGCCTGCTGCCGCTGGCGCTGGTCTGGTTCGGCGTCGGCGAGGCCTCGAAGATCTTCCTGATCGGCTATGGCTGCTTCTGGGTGATGCTGTCGAACGTCGTCGCCGCGGTGCGCCTTGTCGACCCGGTGCTGGTCAACGCCGCGCTCACCATGGACGCGCCCCCGCGCAGCCTGTTCGCGCGCGTCGTGCTGCCGGCGGCGCTGCCGCGCATCGCCGCCGGCGCGCGCATCGCCCTCGGCGTCGGCTTCATGGTGATCGTCGGGGCCGAGATGATCGGCACCATCACCGGCCTCGGCGCGT
>JAEULW010000304.1 GCA_016793505.1 Methylobacteriaceae bacterium
CCGCGCCGAACCGCTGCCCCCGCCCGGCGAACCGCCGACGGTTCCGACGCTGTGACCTTGCTCACGGCCCTCCGGCGCGCCATCTGGAGGCGCAGGAGCCCAGCCATGACCGACAAGACCTTCCCCTTCGCGCTGTCAGACGCCGAATGGCGCGCCCGCCTCACCCCCGAGCAGTATGCGGTGATGCGCGGCCACGGCACCGAGCGGCCCGGCTCCTGCGCGCTGCTTGCCGAAAAGCGCGCCGGAACCTTCTCCTGCGCCGGCTGCGGCCAGACTTTGTTCGTCGCGAAGACCAAGTTCGAAAGCGGCACCGGCTGGCCGAGCTTCACCGATCCTGTGGAAGGATCGATCGGCGTGACGACCGACCGCAGCCACGGCATGACGCGCACCGAGGTGCATTGCGCCAGGTGCGGCGGCCATCTCGGCCACGTCTTCCCCGACGGCCCGCCGCCGACGGGCCTGCGCTACTGCATCAACGGCGTGGCGCTCGATTTCGAGCCGGCGTAGAGGGACCGCGAGCCTCCGGCTCGCCGTCAGTCAGCGCAACGTCGCCGCGCGGAAGAAAACGCAAACGCCTCCGCAGCGTCGACAAGACCCGCCGAAACCGGATTGTTCTCGATGTAGGCGACGAGCGCGACGAGATCGGCTTCGTCACGCACGAAACGGTCGAAATAGTCCGGCGCCCAGACCGCGCCGGTCGCTCCAGCCATGCCGTTCAGTCGCCGCGCAGAATACGTCTTCCAGCTCTTTATGGTGTCGCCCAGTCGGAAGCCCGTCCGCCACTGCGCCGCCACATGCGCGTGATTGGGCATGACGCACCAGGCGACGAGATCGTAGCGCGCGCCGTCGAAGTGCAGCAGCGTGTCCTCGACAGCCTTCGCTGCGGCCTGCTTCGCGAAGGGTCGCGTCCCTTGTCCGCCGTCCAGGGCGAGCGCCAGCGCGCGATTGCGAGCGGTCGAGTCGATCGGGAGCGAGGCGATCGTGGTCGCCGGCAGACTGTCGATCGCGCGCATGACGATGTGCTGCACGCAGCAGGGCGAGTCGAAATGCGGCAGGTAGCCGCGATTGCGCCAGCCCTTGTGCTCGCCTTTCGGCATGCCTTCGCGCCACTTGCGAGCCGGAGGCTCGCGTTCCTACTCCGCCGCCGCGCTCTGCGTATAGCCGAGCCGCCGGTTCAGCTCCTCGATGAGCTTGGCCGCCGCCTCCGCGATCACCGTTCCGGGCGGGAAGATGGCGCTCGCGCCGGCCGCATACACCGCCTCGAAATCCTGCGGCGGGATGACGCCGCCGACGACGATCATGATGTCGCCGCGCCCCTGGGCCTCGAGCGCCTTCTTCACCTCCGGCGCCAGCGTCAGATGCCCGGCGGCGAGCGAGGATACGCCGATGATGTGGACGTCGTTCTCCACCGCCTGCCGCGCCGCTTCCTCGGGCGTCGCGAACAGCGGCCCGATGTCGACGTCGAAGCCGAGATCGGCGAAGGCGCTGGCGATCACCTTCTGGCCGCGGTCGTGCCCGTCCTGTCCCACCTTGGCGACGAGGATGCGCGGGCGCCGGCCGTCCGCCTCCTCGAAGGCGGCGGTCATCGCCTGCACGCGGCGGATCAGCTCGTTGTTCATGCCCGCTTCCCGCTTGTAGACGCCGGAGATGGTGCGGATCTCGGCGCGATGCCGGCCGAAGACCTTCTCCAGCGCGTCGGAAATCTCGCCGACCGTCGCCTTGGCGCGCGCCGCGTCGATGGCGAGGGCCAGCAGATTGCCCTTGGCCCTCGCGCCTTCGGTGAGCGCGGTCAGCGCCGCCGCGACCGCCTGCGGATCGCGCTCGGCCTTCAGGCGCTTCAGCTTCTCGATCTGCTGCGCGCGCACCGCCGCGTTGTCGACCTTCAGCACGTCGATCGGCTTCTCGTTGTCAGGCCGATACTTGTTGACGCCGATCACCGACTGCGCGCCGGAGTCGATGCGCGCCTGCGTGCGCGCGGCGGCCTCCTCGATGCGCAGCTTCGGAATGCCGGCCTCGATCGCCTTGGCCATGCCGCCGAGCTTCTCGACCTCCTGAATGTGGTCCCACGCCTTCTGCGCGAGTTCCGCCGTGAGCCGCTCGACATAGAAGGAGCCGCCCCACGGATCGATGATCCGCGTCGTGCCGCTCTCCTGTTGCAGGAACAGCTGCGTGTTGCGGGCGATGCGGGCGGAGAAGTCGGTCGGCAGCGCCAGCGCCTCGTCGAGCGCATTGGTGTGCAGCGACTGCGTATGCCCCTGCGTCGCCGCCATCGCCTCGATCTGCGTGCGGATGACGTTGTTGAACACGTCCTGCGCGGTGAGCGACCATCCGCTCGTCTGCGAATGGGTGCGCAGCGGCAGGCTCTTCTCGCTCTTCGGATCGAACTGCTTGACGAGCCGCGCCCAGAGCAGCCGCGCAGCGCGCAGCTTGGCCACCTCCATGAAGAAATTCATGCCGATCGCCCAGAAGAAGCTGAGCCGCGGCGCGAACCTGTCGATGTCGAGCCCGGCGGCGATGCCGGCGCGGATATACTCGACGCCGTCGGCCAGCGTGTAGGCGAGTTCGAGATCCTGCGTCGCGCCCGCCTCCTGCATGTGATAGCCGGAGATCGAGATCGAGTTGAATTTCGGCATGTTCTGCGAGGTGAAGCCGAAAATGTCCGAGATGATGCGCATCGAGGCCGCAGGCGGGTAGATGTAGGTGTTGCGCACCATGAATTCTTTGAGAATGTCGTTCTGGATCGTGCCGGACAGTTTTTCCGGCGGCACGCCCTGTTCCTCGGCGGCGACGATGTAGAGCGCCAGCACCGGCAGCACCGCGCCGTTCATCGTCATCGACACCGACATCTGGTCGAGCGGAATGCCCGAGAACAGCGTGCGCATGTCGTAGATGGAATCGATGGCGACGCCCGCCATGCCGACGTCGCCGGAAACGCGCGGATGATCGGAATCATAGCCGCGATGCGTGGCCAGATCGAAGGCGACCGACAGCCCCTTCTGACCCGCCGCCAGATTGCGCCGGTAGAAGGCGTTCGAGTCTTCAGCCGTCGAGAAGCCGGCGTACTGGCGCACCGTCCACGGCTGGTTGACATACATCGTCGGGTAGGGGCCGCGCAGGTAGGGCGCAACGCCCGGATAGGATCCGATCCAGTCGAGCCCGGCGAGATCGTCCGGCCCGTAGGCGCCCTTGACGGCGATGCCCTCCGGCGTCGTCCAGGCCTCGTCCGAGACGGCCGGCGCCGGCGTCGCGGCGGGGGCGAAGGGCGTTTGGGCGAAATTCGGCAGGCGGCTCATCGCGCGATCCCGGATGGTCGGTGACGCTTCGACTATACGCCTTGCTGCGTTGCGGCGCCATCGGCCCTTCGGCGAGACCGGGCGTGGCCGGCGCGCCGCTACTCCAGATCGAACTGCACGATGCGCGGCGCGATGTGGATGTCGATCGTCTCCAGCGGTCCGGGCCCGAGATTGACGAATTTGTGCGGAACGCCCGCCGGGCCGAACACAACCTGTCCCTCGCCCGCCTCGAAGCGCCGGTCGCCGACGGTGAAGCGCGCATGGCCGCGGCGCAGGATGAAGATCTCGTCGTAAGGGTGATGATGCAGCTTCGGCCCGGCGCCGATCTCGTCGGTGGAATAGAAGATCACCGAGGTCTGCGCGCCGAAGACGTCGCCGTCGAAACGTCCGCGCCACAGGTCGCCGGTCTCGTGGCCGGGGCGCGACCAGTCGGCGCGATCGAGCACATGTCTGACGTCTTCGCTCACCGCTCGCTCCCTACCTCTCGCGCACGCTCGACAGCACGAACATGCTGCGCGTCGCCGCCACGCCCGGCGCAGTCTGCACCTGTTCGAGCATGATCGCCGAATAATGCGGCATGTCGCGGGCCACGAGTTCGATCATGACGTCGAACTCGCCCGACAGGATCCACGCGCCGACGACGCCCTCGCGCGTCGCCAGCGCCCGCGTCACGTCGATCGCCGGCGTCGTCGGCTGGCGCTGCACGGCGACGAAGGCGCGCAGCCCCGCCCCGATCGCCGCAGGCGCGACGCGGGCGTGGTAACCGAGCAGCACGCCGTCGGCCTCGAGCCTCCGCACCCGGCGGGAAATGGCGGAATGCGACAGCGGCACCAGCGTCGCCAGCTCGAGATTGCTGAGCCGCGCATTCTCGCGCAGCGCGGCGATGATCTGCCGGTCGAGATCGTCGAGCTCGGGCATTGCAAACCCTTTGCGGCGGGACCCTCTGGGATGCGCCGCCTAGCGCATGAACTGTGCGCAAGAGTGGCATGATACGCAAACACTATGAAACTGGATGGAGTTTTCAATAACAAATTGCGCAAGAAGCGAATTTTCGACACACTGCGCGCAGCAGGAGGCCGGCATGTCCAAGGACTATCGCGAGACCCATCTCGGCAAGCATCGGCTGCACGACGAGACGCTGATGCTCGGTTACGGCTACGATCCGGCGCTGTCGGAAGGCTCGGTCAAGCAGCCGGTTTTCCTCACCTCCACCTTCTGCTTTCCCAATGCCGAGGCCGGCCGCGAATTCTTCGACGTCGTCAGCGGCCGCTCGAAGACGGCGCGCAATGACGCCGACGGCGGCCTCGTCTATTCGCGCTTCAATCATCCCAACGCGCAGATCGTCGAGGAGCGTCTGGCGGTGTTCGAGAAGGCGGAGGCCGGCGCCGTCTTCTCCTCCGGCATGGCGGCGATCTCGACCGCGGTGCTGGCGCATTGCGCGCCGGGCGACGTCATCCTGTTCAGCCAGCCGCTCTATGGCGGCACGGATTCGCTGTTCAGGAAAGTGCTGAGCCGCTTCGGCGTCTCCGTCATGCCGCTGAAGGACGCGACCGACGCCGCCGCGATGCGCGCCGATGCGGACGCCGCCCGCGCCAAAGGCCGCGTCGCGATGATCTTTCTCGAAACGCCGTCGAACCCGCTCGCGAGCCTCGCCGACATCGGCCTCGCCGCCGACATCGCCAAAGAGATCGGCGCGGCGCAGGGCCATCGCCCGCTGGTCGCCGTCGACAACACGCTGCTCGGCCCGGTCTTCCAGAGCGCGGTGGCGAACGGCGCCGATCTGTCGCTCTATTCGCTGACCAAATATGTCGGCGGCCACAGCGATCTCGTCGCCGGCGCGGCGCTCGGCGCCCGCGCCGTGGTGACGCCGATCCGCATGTTGCGCGCCCTGCTCGGCGGCAATCTCGATCCCAATTCCTGCTGGATGCTGGCGCGCTCGCTCGAAACCGTCGCGCTGCGCATGGGCAAGGCGGCCGAAAACGCGGTGAAGATCGCCGACTTCCTCGCTGCGCATCCAAAGGTGAAGGCCGTCCATTTCCCGACCCTCGCGAAGCCGGGCGGAGCGCAGGCGCGCATCTTCGCGCGGCAATGCACGGGCGCGGGCTCGCTGATGTCCTTCGACGTCGGCGATCGCGTGAGCGCCTTCCGCGTGCTCGACCGGCTGAAGATCGTCAAGCTCGCCGTCAGCCTCGGCGGCACCGAGTCGCTCGTCTGCCATCCCGCGACGACGGTGCATTCGGGCGTCGCCGAGGCCGAGCGCCTCGCCATCGGCGTCACCGAAGGCCTGATCCGCCTGTCCGTCGGCATCGAGCATGTCGATGATCTGCTCGAGGATTTCCGCCAGGCGCTGGCCTAGGGCCGCTCTGTCGTTCCCGGCCGGGCGAAGCGAGGGGAAGGGAATCCGCCCCGAGCTTCGCCTGTGCGCGGGCGCCCGGATCCCGTCGCGCAGCCTCGCCGCCGCCGCAGACGTCGAAGGCGAAAACCCTCTTTTCCGCCGCAAAGCCGCCGGCGTGCCGCCGCGACACGCTCGCGCGGCCGCCGTTTTCCACAGGGAGCATCTGTGCGTTCTCACGGGGAGACGCCCATGTTCCGTTCCGGTTTTCGCGCGGCGCTGCTCGCCGCCGTCGCTTCGCTCGGCCTCGCGCACGCGGCGCAGGCCCGGCCCGTCGTCGAGGTCGCCTTCGTGCTCGACACGACCGGCTCGATGGCCAATCTGATCGAAGGCGCCAAACGCAAGATCTGGTCGATCGCCACGACGATTCTCGACGCCAATCCCGACGCCGAACTGCGCATGGCGCTCATCGCCTATCGCGACATCGGCGACGAATATGTGACGAAGGTGTTTCCGCTGACGACCGACATTCAGGAGATCTACGCGCGCCTTCTCGCGCTGCGCGCGCAGGGCGGCGGCGACTGGCCGGAATCGGTCAACGAGGCGCTCGACAAGGCCGTCACCGGCCTTTCCTGGTCGCAGGAGGCGCGCGACGATCGCATCGTCTTCCTCGTCGGCGACGCGCCGCCGCACATGGATTACAAGCAGGATCGCAAATATCCCGCCATCGTCGCCGACGCGCGGGCCCGCGCCATCGTCGTCAACGCGGTTCAGGCAGGCGCGGCGCGCGACACCGAACGCGTCTGGCGCGAGATCGCCCAGCGCGGCGGCGGCCGCTACATCCCGATCCCGCAGGATGGCGGCGAGATTGTCGTCATCGAGACGCCCTATGACGAGGAGATCGTCATCCTGCAGAAGCGCATCAACGAGACGATCATCCCCTATGGCGATCATTCGCGTCAGGACGCGGTGCGCAAGAAGGCCGATCAGATCAAGGCCGCCTCGCCCTCCACGGCGTCGGACCTCGCCGGCTACATGTCGCGCGCCGGCAAGGGCCGCGAGGCGGTGACCGGCGAAGGCGATCTCGTCGCCGACGTGACGCAGGGACGGCGCAAGCTCGAGAGCGTGCCCGTCGACCAGCTGCCGGCGCCGATGCAGTCGCTCGATGCGCAGGCGCGCCGCGCCTATCTCGACAGGCGCGAGGCCGAACGCGCCGAACTGTCGAAGAAGATGGCCGAGCTCGTGGCGCGCCGCGACGCCTTCACGCGTGAAAAGCGCGAGGCGATGCTGCGCGCCCCCGGCGCCCGCAAGGATTCCTTCGACGCGACCGTGAGCGAGACCCTGCGCGCCCAGATCCGCAGATGAGCGGACGCGGGCCCGGCGCTCCGGGCGCCGACAGCGCGGCCGCCCTCTGGCGACCGCTGCGCGGCTTCATCGCCCGCGAGCGGGCGCTCGGCCGCCGCGCCGGGCGCACGCGCGCCGGCGCGCTCGCCTACGAGCTTCTGCGCTTCGGCGTCAAGATGGCCTGGGCCTGCCTTTTCGGCGCGATCATGCTGGCGCTGATCCTCGCCACAGCCTGGCTGTATCCGAAGGGCGCCGCGCTGACGCGCTATGATTTTCTCACGCTCTCGGCGATCGCCGTGCAGATCGCCATGCTGCGCTTCGGCCTCGAGACATGGGAGGAGGCCAGGGTCATCGCGCTGTTCCATGTCGTCGGCACGGCGATGGAGATCTTCAAGACGCAGGCCGGCTCGTGGATCTATCCCGAGCCGGCGCTGCTGCGCATCGCCGGCGTGCCGCTGTTCACCGGCTTCATGTATGCCTCCGTCGGCAGCTTCATCGCCCGCGTCTGGCGCTTGTGCGATTTCCGCTTCGATCGGCATCCGCCGATGGGCGTCGTGATCGCCCTGGCGGTCGCGATCTACGTCAACTTCTTCGCCCATCACTTCGTCGCCGACATCCGCCTCGCGCTGTTCGCGGCGACGGCTCTGGTCTTCGCCCGCACGGTGATCTGGTTCAAGGTCTGGCGCGTCCACCGGCCGATGCCGCTGCTCGCCGCCTGCTTTCTGACCTCGCTCTTCATCTGGATCGCCGAGAATGTCGGCACGCTGACGAAGACCTGGCTCTATCCGCATCAGGTTCAGGCCTGGTCTATGGTCGGCCTCGGCAAGCTCGGCGCCTGGTTCCTGCTGCTCGTCATCAGCTACGCGATGGTCGCCGCGGTGGCGCGCCCGCAGCCGCGCGCTCAGGCGCGGGCGAGCGCCGTCTCGAGCGTCGCCAGCGCGTCGGCGCCGGCGAAGACGTAGCCGGTGACGCCCGCCTCCTTCAGCGCCGCCTCGAGTTCGCCGGGCCGGCCCGCCAGATAGACGACGGCGCCGGCGCCCGCCAGCGTCCTCGCCGCCGCGACGGCGCGCTCGGCGTAGAGCGCGTCGGACGAGCACAGGCAGGCGAGCCTCGCGCCGCTGGCGCGGAACGCGGCGAGCATCGCCGCGTCGTCGCCAAAGCCGTCATTCGACAGCGCCGCGACGCCGCCCGCCTCGAAGAAATTTTTCGCGAAGGTCGCCCGCGCGGTGAAGGCGGCGACCGGCCCGAGATTGGCGAGGAAAACGCGCGGGCGCGTCGGCCGCGCCTCGGCCGCGTCGCGCAGCGCCTCGAAGGGCTCGGCGTCGCGCCGGCAGGGCAGGGGCGTCGCCGTGATCGCCGCCGTCTGCTTCGGCCCGGCGAGATCGGCGAGCGCAGCGCCCTGCGCGACGGCCTCGACCATCGCCGCGAAGGCGCCGCCGTCGCCGGCCGGCGGCAGGGTCACGCTGCGCCGGCGCGTCGGCGCCGGGACCGGCGCGCGCAGCACGTCCACCGGCCGCTCGCCGATGTCGGGAAATTCGCTGGCGCCGGTGATCGGCAGACGGCGTTTCGCGATGGCGGCGGCGCGCTGCGCGGCGACGGCGGCGATGCGCGCCTGCAGCGCCCCGCTCTGCAATGCGCCGAGCGCGCCGCCCTCGCCCTCGATCTCCTGGAAAAGCCCCCAGGCGCGTTCGCTCAGCGACTCCGTCAGCGCCGCCAGGCCGCCCGCGCCGGCGGCCGGATCGGCGACCCGCGCCAGATTCGATTCCTCGATCAGGATCAGCTGCGTGTTGCGCGCGATGCGCCGCGCATGCGCGTCGGCCAGGCCGAGCGCGGCGGTGAAGGGCAGCACGGCGATCGCATCCGCGCCGCCGAGCCCGGCGGAAAACACCGCCACTGTCGCGCGCAGCAGGTTGACCCACGGATCGCGCGCCGTCGTCATCCGCCACGCCGTCTCGGCATGCAGGCGGATCGGCCTCGGCGCGAGGCCGCTCGCCTCCTCGACGCGCGCCCAGAGGCGCCGCAGCGCGCGGAACTTGGCGATGGTCAGAAATTCGTCGGCGTCGGCGACCAGCAGGAAGGCGAGCTGATCGCGCGCGTCCTCGAGCGCGAGGCCGGCGCTCTCGAGCAGGCGCAGCGTCTCGACGCCGACGGCGAGCGTCGCGGCGAGCTCCTGCGCCTCGCTCGCCCCCGCCTCGTGCCAGGGCCGCCCGTCGGCGAGGAAGGCGCGGCCGCGAAAACCTTGCGCTTTCAGTCCGCGCGCCGTGTCGGCCATCGCCGCGCCGAGCCCGGCGCGATCAACCGACAGATCGCCGCCGCGCGCCAGTTCGCCGATCGGATCGCCGCCGAAATCGATGCTCAGCGCCGCCGGATCGAGCTTGCGCCGCGCCGCCAGCGCCGCCATCAGCGCCGCCGCGCGGCGGCCGGCGCGGCCCGCCTCGATCCGGATCGGCGCGAGGTCGAGCATGACGCCCTCCAGCGCCCGGTCGAGCGAGTCGAGCGTGTCGGCGGCGAGGCCGAAGCCGCGCGCCGTCGCCGCCCCGGCGAAGACGAGGCAGAGCCCGCTCGCTCCGCCCTCGAGATCGGCGAGGGCGAGAGCGTTGGCCTCGGCCGCATCGGGATGGTCGACGCGCTGGCAGACCGTCCACGGCCCGCCGGCGCCGCGCCCGACCGGCCGGTCGCCGCCGGCCGGCGGATAGAGCGGCTGGATCGCCACGCCGTCGGCGGTGCGCGAGATCAGCCTGTCGAAGGCTCCGCCCTTCAGCGCCGCCTCGACGGCCTTGCGCCACTGCGCCTCGCTCGTCGCCGGGAAGGTTTGAGACAGGGCGAGGTCGGCGAGCAGGGACATGGATCGCGGTCTCCGGAGCGGACGCCCGTCTCTTAGACCGAAAGACCGCGCCTCGCCACGCTCCCTTCGGCGGGCCTGCGACCAACGGTCCGACAGACAAAACCGCGCCGCGGCGCGAGGCTGCGCGCGCCGCCATTCGCAACCGGAGTCGCGGCGCGCTCGCGCGCGGCCGCAGGAGACATGAAGATGAGACTTGTCCAGATCGCCTTGTTCGGGGCTGCGGCCCTGCTCGTCGCCGGGCCGGCGGCCGCCCAGTGGCCGCCCCCGCCGCCGCCTTTCGTCACCAATCCGCAGCTCAATCCGCCGGCCGCCCGGCCCGCGGTGAAGGCGATGACGCCGGCCGAACAGCGCGCCCAGCGCCAGGCCGAACGGCGCCAGGCCGAAGCGGCGCGGCGTGCGCGCACCGAAGCCTGCCATCGCCAGGCCGACACGCAGAATCTGCGCGGCAGGGCGCGCCGCCAGTTCGTGGCGAAGTGCCGCGGCTGACCGCAAACCGGCGAGCCGGCCGAAGCCGGCTCGCTGCCGCCCTCAGGCGAACTGGCTGAGACCCGGCACCGAGGCCGCGACCTGGCCGACGACGTCCTCGCCCGCCTTTTCGCGGGCGAAGGCGAACAGCTCCTTGCCGACGGTCTGCATCTCCATCATGCCGAGGCCGGCCGAGGAGAGCTGGCTGGCGAGGCCCATCAGGCCGCCGCCGCCCATCATGCCGGCGAGCCCGCCCATCAGGCCGCCGCCCTTGGCCTCGGCGTTCTCGGCGATGACCGCCTCCGCGCCGGGCAGCGCGGCGATCAGCTGCTCGGTCTCCGGCGCCTCCGATTCCTTGCGCAGGAAGCCGAGGATGATGCCGACCGCCTTCTTCGCGGTGTCGGCGTCGAGATTCGCGGCCGCGGCGACGCGTGCGATCAGTTCGTCCATGAAATTTTCTCCTTCGCGCTCGGCGGCCGCGCGCAAACGGCGGCGGCCCCTATGTCGGCGGCGCGGTCGAAAAAGGCAAGTCGGGCCGGTTGCGGATGAGCCGCTGTCGCCAATCCCGCTCGCCTCGCCTATACAGGCCGGCGGGAGCACGCCCCGCCACGACGCAAGCGACGAAGGAAGTCCCGCCCATGGCCGATCCGCGCACCGAGCCCGGAAAAATTCTCGTCGGCAAGGCCGACGCCTATGAATATCTGACCCTCGCGCTCGGCAACCGGCACGGCCTCGTCACCGGGGCGACCGGCACCGGCAAGACCGTGACGCTGCAGACGCTGGCGGAAGGCTTCTCCAACGCCGGCGTGCCGGTCTTCGCCGCCGACATCAAGGGCGATCTCTCCGGCGTCTCGATGCAGGGCGATTCCAAGCCGCCTTTCGTCAAGCGGGCGCAGGAGATCGGCCTCGAATACTACGCCGACAAGTTCCCCGTCGTGTTCTGGGATCTGTTCGGCGAGCAGGGCCATCCGGTGCGCGCCACCGTCTCGGAGATGGGGCCGCTGCTCACCGCCCGGCTGCTCGAGCTCAACGACGTGCAGGAGGGCGTGCTCAACATCGTCTTCCGCATCGCCGACGAGCACGGCCTCTTGCTGCTCGATCTCAAGGATCTGCGCCAGCTGCTGTCCTACGTCGCCGAGCACGCCGACAAGCTGACCACCGTCTATGGCAACATCGCGCCGGCGACGGTCGGCGCCATCCAGCGACAGTTGCTGGTGCTGGAAAATCAGGGCGCGGCCAACTTCTTCGGCGAGCCGGCGCTCGATCTGACCGATTTCATCCGCCTCGACCGCGACGGCCGCGGCGTCGTCAACATCCTCGCCGCCGACCGGCTGATGCGCAGCCCCAAGCTCTATGCGACCTGGCTGCTCTGGATGCTGTCGGAGCTGTTCGAGACGCTGCCCGAGGTCGGCGATCTGGAAAAACCCAAACTCGTCTTCTTCTTCGACGAGGCGCATCTGTTGTTCGACACCGCGCCCAAGACGCTGCTCGATTCGATCGAGCAGGTGGTGCGGCTCATCCGCTCGAAGGGCGTCGGCGTCTATTTCGTCACGCAGAACCCGCTCGACGTGCCCGAGACCGTGCTCGGCCAGCTCGGCAATCGCGTCCAGCACGCGCTGCGCGCCTTCACCCCGCGCGATCAGCGCGCCGTGCGCGCCGCCGCCGAGACGTTCCGCCAGAATCCGAAATTCGACACCGGAACGGCGATCACCCAGCTCGCCGTCGGCGAGGCGCTGATCTCGATGCTCGAGGGCAAGGGCACGCCGCGCATGGTCCAGCGCGCGCTGATCGCCCCGCCCTCGGGCCGCGTCGGCGTCGTCACGCGCGAGGAGCGCGGCGCGGTGATCGCCGCGAGCCCGCTGAAGGGCAAATACGACACGACGGTCGACCGCGAATCCGCCTTTGAAATTCTCAAGGCGCGCGCCAATTCCTGGGTCGAGCCCGGCGCCGGCGGCAAGCCCGGCGAGCCGCCGCAGGAACAGGGCATGTTCGACAAGATCAAGGACGTCGCGGCCGATTATCTCGGCGGCTCGGAAGGCGGCAAGGGCAAGGGCCGCGCCCGCATGTCGGCGACCGAGATCGCCATGCGCTCGGCCGTGCAGTCGGTCGCCCGCACCGTCGGCACGCAGATCGCCCGCGCCGTGCTGCGCGGAACGCTGGGAAGCATCCTCGGCGGGAGACGGTGACGTCGACTCTCTCCTGCGCAGCGGGGGGAGATGTCGGCGCAGCCGACAGAAGAGGGCGCTTCGCGCCGCCGCACATGGTGACGCGCTGCTGATGCGCGTCCGGTCCAATGGAGTTCCAGCATGCCTTCTCTCGACGCCGTTCTCGCCCGTCTCGACGCCAATCGCGAGGCGGCGCTCGATCGCCTTTTCCGTCTGCTCGAAATTCCATCGATCTCGGCCGACCCCGCCTACAAGGCCGAATGCCGGCGCGCCGCCGAATGGCTGACGGCCGAACTGCGCGGCCTCGGCTTCGAAGCGTCGGTGCGCGACACGCAGGGTCATCCGATGGTGCTCGGTCATGCGAAGGCCAAGCGCCGCGACGTGCCGCATGTGCTGTTCTACGGCCACTACGACGTGCAGCCGGTCGATCCGCTCGAGCTGTGGAACACGAAGCCCTTCGAGCCGCGCCTCGCCGACGGTCCCAATGGCAAGCAGATCGTCGCGCGCGGCGCCTGCGACGACAAGGGCCAGCTGATGACCTTCGTCGAGGCGGTGCGCGCCTTCCGCGAGGCCGGCGATCTGCCCTGCGACATCTCGATCCTGTTCGAGGGCGAGGAGGAGTCGGGCTCGCTGTCGCTGCCCAAATTCATGGCCGACAACGCCGCCGAGCTGAAAGCCGATCTGATGCTGGTCTGCGACACCGGCATGTGGGATGCGCAGACGCCGGCCATCACCGCCATGCTGCGCGGCATCCTGCTCGAGGAGGTGATCGTCAGGGCGGCCAACCGCGATCTGCATTCGGGCATGTATGGCGGGGCGGCGATCAATCCGATCCGCGTTCTGGCCAACATCATCGCCGATCTGCACGAGCCCGACGGGCGCATCGCCGTGCCCGGCTTCTATGACGGCGTCGACGAACTGCCGGCCGACATCGCCGAACAGTGGCGGGCGCTCGATTTCGACGAGAAGGCCTTTCTCGGCGAGGTCGGCCTGTCGGTTCCCGCCGGCGAGAAGGGCCGCAGCGTGCTGGAGATGATCTGGTCGCGCCCGACCTGCGACGTCAACGGCATTGTCGGCGGCTACACGCTCGCCGGCTCGAAGACGGTTCTGCCGGCGCAGGCCAGCGCCAAGATCTCCTTCCGTCTCGTCGGCCGTCAGGACGCGGCGAAGATCCAGACGAGTTTTCGCGACTTCGTCCGCGCCCGGCTGCCGGCCGACTGCGAGGTCGAGTTTCTCGCCCATGGCGGCTCGGGCGCGATCGCGCTGCCCTTCGCCTCCGAGACGCTGAATCGGGCGCGTCGCGCGCTGGCGCAGGAATGGGGCCGCGAGCCGGTGATGGCCGCCTCCGGCGGCTCGATCCCGATCGTCGGCGACTTCAAGTCGAAGCTCGGCATGGACGCGCTGCTCGTCGGCTTCGGCCTCGACGACGACAAGGTGCATTCGCCCAACGAGAAATACGAGCTGAGCTCGTTCCAGCGCGGCGCCCGCAGCTGGGCGCGCATCCTGCAGGCGCTGTCGAACTGAATACGATGGCGCAGCGCCGCTTCGGTTCGCTCTGGCTGATCGCCACGCCCTTCGTCGCGCTCGCCTTCTATGGCGCGAGCGCGGCGCTGCGCGGACGCGGCCTCGATGTCGCGCTCGATCTGTTGCTCGGCCCGATTCTGCTGGCGGCCGTGTTCGCCTCGGTGCACCACGCCGAGGTGATCGCCCATCGGCTCGGCGAGCCCTACGGCACGCTCGTTCTCACCATGACGGTGACGATCATCGAAGTGGCGCTGATCGTGTCGGTGCAACTCGCCGGGGAAGGCGGCGAGACGCTGGCGCGCGACACCGTCTTCTCGGTCATAATGATCGTCTGTAACGGCATCGTCGGCTTGTGCGTGCTGATCGGCGGCCTGCGCTATGGCGAGCAGGGCTTCCGCATCACCGGCGCCAACGCCTATCTGATCGTCCTCGCCACCATCGCCGCGATGACCCTGGTGCTGCCCAACACCACGGTGGCCGAGGCGGGCCCGGTCTATTCGGCGCGCCAGCTCGTCTTCTTCAGCGCTGCGACGCTGGTGCTCTATCTGGTGTTTCTCTACATCCAGACGGTGCGCCATCGCGACTACTTCATGACCTTCGACGAGCCGCATGACGCCGGGGGCGTCGCCGTGGACACGCGCGCCGCCTGGTTCAGCGCCGGGCTGCTGCTTGTCGCGCTCATCGCCGTCGTGGCGATGTCGAAGCAGGCCTCGCTCCTGCTCGAGGCCGGCTCACGCCGTTTCGGCTATCCGCAAGCGGTCGTCGGCGCGATCGTCGCGCTGATCATCCTGCTGCCCGAGACGGTGGCCGCCCTGCGCGCCGCGCGCCGCGACGAATTGCAGAAGAGCGTCAATCTGGCGCTGGGCTCCACCGTGGCGACGATCGGCCTGACGATTCCGGTGGTCGCGGCCGTCAACGTCTGGCTCGGCCACAAGCTGGTGCTCGGCCTGACGCCGAGCAATGTCGCGCTGCTGGCGGTGACGATGTTCGCCAGCCTCATCACCTTCGGCACGGGACGCACCAACGTCCTCTATGGCGCGGTGCATCTCGTGCTGTTCGGCGCGTTCCTGTTCCTCGCCTTCGAGCCTTGAGAGCGCTCAGGCGCTTTCGCGCAGCTCGACGCCGAACTTGCCAGGCTGATGCCAGCGCACGACGCCGGCGCTCAGGCTGCGGCGCGCGTCGATCGCCAGCCTGAATCCGGCCGGCAGGATGGTCAGCGCCTCGGTCTCGATCAGCGCGCCGCCGTCGGACAGGTTGCGCACCATGCAGTCGAGCGTGCGGATGTTGTCGTTGAACAGCACGCGGCCGCGGAACAGGCAGCGCTTGCGCGTCGCCTTTCGACGTTCCTGGGCGGGTCGGGCGTCGGTCATCGGGGCCTCCGGGATCACGCCCGATGCAACGCCGTTCGAAAGCGAAAGTCATGCGAAAGGAAGAATTAACCTTGACCGCGCTCACAGCGCCGCCAGCGAGGCGACGACGCGCGCCGGCGGCAGGTCGGCATATTCCTCCGGCGCGCCCGAGCGGTTGATCCAGACGCAGGCGAAGCCGAACCGCGCCGCCCCGGCGATGTCCCAGCGGTTCGACGACTGGAACGAGACCTCGGCCGGGGCGACGCCGAAGGCGGCCGTCGCCAGCCCGTAGCAACGCGGATCGGTCTTGAACACGCCGGCCGCCTCGACCGACAGGACATGGTCGAGCAACGGCCCGAGCCCGGCGCCGGCGACCGCCGCCGCCAGCATCTCCGGCGAACCGTTCGACAGGATCGCTGTCCGCGCGCCCGTCGCCCGCAGCCGCGTCAGCGCCGGCGCGACGTCCGGATAGGCGTCGAGCCGGCGATAGGCCTCGAGCAGGCCGGCCCGCATGTCGGGCGCCAGCGGCCCGGTGCGGGCGATCGCCCAGTCGAGCGCCTCCTCGGTCAGCGACCAGAAGTCGCGATAGGCGCCGCAGAGCGAGCGCACCCAGCTGTATTCGAGCTGCTTGGCGCGCCAGAGCTCCGACAGCCGGTCCGCCTGCGGGCCGATCGATTCGCGCAGGCCGGCGGTGGCCGCATGCACGTCGAACAGCGTGCCATAGGCGTCGAAGACATAGACGCTCGCCATCGCGCATCCTCCCGTCGCCGGGCGATGATTTGCCGGCGCGTCGATTTTGCGCTCCATTGCGCGCTTTCGGAAGGAGTTCGGCAATGGCGGAATGGTCGCAGACCTGGACCTGGCGCGACGGCAAATGGCTGGACGGCAACCAGCCGATCCTCGGGCCGCGCAGCCACGCCTTCTGGCTCGGCTCCTCGGTCTTCGACGGCGCCCGCGCCTTCGAGGGCGTGACGCCCGATCTCGATCTGCATTGCGCGCGGCTCAACCGCTCGGCCGAGGCGCTCATGCTCAAGCCGACGATGAAGACCGGCGACATCATCGATCTCGTCCACGAGGGCGTGAAGAAGTTCGCGTCCGGAACCGCGCTCTACATCCGCCCGATGTACTGGGGCGAGGAGGGCGGGGCGAGCGCCGTGCCGGTCAATGCCGACTCGACGCAGTTTCTGCTGTGCATCTACGAAAGCCCGATGCCGCAGCCGAACGGCTTCTCGATCACGCTGTCGCCGTTCCGCCGCCCCTCGCTCGAGACCATGCCGGTCAACGCCAAGGCCGGCTGCCTCTATCCCAATGGCGGGCGCGCCATGATCGAGGCGAAGAGCCGCGGCTTCGACAACTGCCTGATGGCCGACATGCTCGGCAACATCGCCGAACTCGCCACCGCCAACATCTTTCTGGCGAAGAACGGCGTCGTGGCGACGCCCGCGCCCAACGGCTGCTTCCTCAACGGCGTGACGCGCCAGCGCGTCATCAAACTGATGCGCGACGCCGGCGTCGAGGTGCGCGAGACCGCGCTCACCTATCGCGACTTCCAGGAGGCGGACGAGATTTTCTCCAGCGGCAACGCCTCCAAGGTGATGCCGGTGACGCGCATCGACGACCGCGTGCTTCAGCCCGGCCCCTTCTTCCGCCGCGCCCGCGAACTGTATTGGGACTACGCCCACAGCCGGCTGTGACGATGCGTCTCATCACCGGCGGCGGCGCAGCCGCCTCGAAGGGGATCCGGACTCTGCGCCGCAGACTGCAGCGGCGGGTCGGCGGATTCCCTTCTCTTGCTTCGCTCGGGCGGGAATGACAGGCGCGCCTCACCCGCCCTTCGCGCGGCCGAGCCGCACGCGCAGCGCCAGCAGCGCGACGCCGAGCGCGAGCGCATAGATCGCCGCGCCGGCGAGCCCGAGCAGCGCCAGATCGACGAGCTTCGCCATCACGCCGAACTGCGCGCCGAACTCCTCGATCGGTCGGCGCGCGAACAGTGCGACCAGCGTCAGCGCCGCCGCCGCGATCGCCGCCGCAAGGCCGACGCGCATCAGCATGCCGTCCGGCTTCATCCAGCCGCGCTTCAGCGCCAGGCCGACCAGCAGCGCGACGTTGATCCAGGCGCCGGCGGCGGTGGCCAGCGCCAGCGCCGGCGCGCCATAGCCGCGCCACAGCGCGATCTTCAGCGCGACATTCGCGGCCACCGCCAGCAGCGAAATCACCATCGGCGCGAACGTGTCGCCGCGCGCCTGGAAACTCGCCACCGCCGGGCGGATCGCCAGCACGGCGGGCAGGCCGACGCCATAGGCCGCCAGCACCGCGGCCGCCGCAAGCGCGTTCGCGTCGGTGAAGGCGCCGTGCCGGAACACGCCGCGCATGATCGCGTCGGGAATGGTCAGGAAGGCGACGAAGAACGGCGCGGCGAGCGCGATCGTCAGCGCCAGCGTGCGGTTCTGCGCCGCAAAGGCGCCGGCTTCGTCGCCGCCCGCGATGCGCCGGCTCATCTCCGGCAGCAGCACCGTGCCGGCGGCGACGCCGAGCACGCCGACCGGCAGCTGATAGATGCGGTCGGCGTAGTAGATCGACGACACCCCGCCGGTCGGCAGCAGCGAACCGATGATCGTGTCGGCGAAGATCGCGATCTGCACGCCGGCCGAGCCGATCACCGCGGGAACGATCACCTTGAAGAAATGCTTCACCTCGGCGCTCAGCTTCGGCGCGATCAGCGGCGCCAGCGCGCCGGCGCGCCGCGCCGCCGCCGTCAGCAGCAGCAGCTCCAGCACGCCTGCGAGGAGCACGCCGAAAGCGGCGGCGTAGCCCGCATTCGGAAACAGGAAGGCGACGGCGAGCGCCCCGATCATCGACAGGTTGAGCAGCACCGGCGCGAAGGCGGCGGCCGCGAAGCGGCGATGCGCGTTCAGCGCCCCCGAATGCAGCGTCACCAGCGTCATGCACAGGAGATAAGGGAAGGTGATGCGCGTCAGCGTCACCGTCAGCGCGAATTTCTCCGGCTCGTCGGCGAAGCCCGGCGCCAGCAGGCGCACCAGTTCGGGCGTGAAAATCCACGCCGCGATCAGCAGCGCGATCTGCGAGAGGATGAGCAGCGCCTGCACATGGCCGGAAAAGCGCCGCGCCTCGCCTTCGCCCTTCTGCTCGAGCGTCTGCGCATAGCTCGGCACGAAGGCGGCGTTGAACGCCCCCTCGCCGAAGATGGCGCGGAAATGATTGGGCAGGCGGAAGGCGACGACGAAGGCGTCGGCGATCAGCCCCGCGCCCAGCACGCGCGCCAGAACGATGTCGCGCAGGAATCCGGTGACGCGCGACAGCAGCGTCAGCAGGCTCACCGAGACGAGATGGCGCAGCATCTCAGGCGCCGGGCGCGCGGCGGCGCTCGACGCTCGCGTCGAGGCCGATGCGTTCGCCGACGACATAGAGCGGCCGGCGCTTCACCTCCGAGAAGATGCGGCCGATATACGAGCCGAGCACGCCGAGCGACAGCAGCTGCACGCCCGACAGCATCATCACCGAGATGATCAGCGTCGCAAAGCCGGGCGTCGTCGCGCCCTTGATGATGTATTCGAGCAGGAAGTAGAGCGCCGCCAGCACCGCCAGCGCCGATATCGCGAAGCCGACATAGGTCCACACCTGCAAGGGCAGGCTGGAGAAGGAGGTCAGCCCGTCGAGCGCGAAACGCGTCAGCTTGCGATAGCTGAACTTGCTCTGCCCATGCGCCCGCTCGGCGACGTCGAACGGCACGCCGATCGATTTGAAGCCGATCCAGGCGTAGAGCCCCTTCGAGAAGCGCGCCCGTTCCTGCATCGTCGCCAGCGCGTCGATCGCCTTGCGGTCGAGCAGGCGGAAGTCGCCGGCGCCCTCCGGCAGATGCGTCTCGCCGAAGGATTCGAACAGCTTGTAGAAGCGCTGCGTCAGCGCCCGCCTGAGCGCGCTGTCGCCCGAGCGGTCGATCCGCTGGCCATAGACGTTCTCGTAGCCCTGCCGCCACAATTCGACGAAGCGGGCGATCATCTCCGGGGGATGCTGCAGATCGGCGTCGATGATCACCGCCGCCTGGCCGCGGCAATGCTCGAGCCCGGCGGCGATGGCGATCTCCTTGCCGAAATTGCGGCTGAGGGCGACGGCGCGCAAGCGCGGATCGGCCGCGTTGAGCGCGCGGATCGTCTCCAGCGTCGCGTCGGCCGAGCCGTCGTCGACGAACACCACCTCGAAGGAGGCGACGATCGGCTCCAGCGTCGCGATCAGCCGCGGCGCCAGCAGCGGCAGGTTCTCCGCCTCGTTGAACACCGGCACGACGATGCTCAGTTCGGGGCGCTCGGCGCTCGAGGCCATGCTCATCGCGATCGCAAATCCCGCCTGTCGGCGCCCGGCCGGCGCGCTGGCGGACTATTAGCGGCGAGCCGGCGCGCTGCGCAAGCGCGGCGGTTCTGCTAAGGCAGGCGCCATGGCCGCGCCCGCTCCGTTCCGCTTCGTCCTCTGCGCCGACGATTATGCGCTGTCCCCGGCGGTCAGCGCCGGGATTCTCGCCGCGCTGGCCGCCGGCGCGCTGACCGCGACCGGCGTGATGACGACGCGCCCGTCCTGGCCCGCGGCGGCGCGCGCGCTCGACCCCTTCCGCGAGCACGCCGATATCGGCCTGCATTTCAACCTGACGCTCGGCGCCCCGCTCGGCCCGGCGCCGCAGCTGGCGCCCGACGGCGTATTCCCGAAGGTCGGCGCGGTGATCGCCCGGGCGCTGCGCGGCGCCCTGCCGCGCGGCGAGATCGCCGCCGAGCTCGATCGCCAGCTCGACGCCTTCGTCGCGGCGGCCGGCGGCCCGCCCGATTTCGTCGACGGGCATCAGCATGTCCACGCTCTGCCGGGGCTGCGCGACATCCTGTTCGAGGCGCTGGCGCGGCGCGGCTGGGCCGGCCGCCTCTGGCTGCGCGATCCGGCCGACCGGGCCGCCCGCCTTCTCGCCCGCAAGGCGATGGCGCCGAAAGCGGCGACGCTCGCCGGCCTCGCCCGCGGCTTCGGCGCGGCGGCGCGGCGCGCCGGTTTTTCCGTCAATGACGGCTTCGCCGGCTTTTCCGATTTCGCCGTGGACCGCGACTATGCCGCGTTGTTCGCCACCTTTCTGCGCGCCCCCGGGCCCCGCCATCTGGTGATGTGCCATCCCGGCCGCGTCGACGATGAACTCGTCGCGCTCGATCCCGTCACGACCGGCCGCGAGCGCGAACTCGGCTTCCTTCTGTCGCCCGATTTCGCCCGCGTCTGCGCCGCCGCCGGCGCCGCGCCGGCCCGATTCGCCGCGGCCGGACAGGGTTAACCCCGCCTTAAGCGCTGGCGTCGCACTGTGCGGCGGACGCCTCGGCGTCCTCTGCGCGGGTTCAAGATGTCGGCGTCGCCCACGACTTCCGTCGATCACGACGCGGCTGCAGCGGCCGCGCGGCCGCTGCGGCGCGGCCTGTTCCTGCGCCTGGCGACGATGGTCGCGCTCGCCGTCCTCGCCGTCGCGCTCGCCGTCGGCCTGTGGGAGACGCGCCAGCTGCGCGCCGATTTCCGCTCCGATATCGACATGTCGCTCGATCTTCTGGCTGGTTCGCTCGCCTCGGCGACGGCTGCGGGCGATGTCGAGCGCGCCCGCGGCCTGCTCGGACGCCTCGTCGTCAATCCGGCCTATCGCGCCGCCGAGATCGTCGCCGCCGATGGCGTGGTCGTCGCCGCGCACCGCGCGCCGCCGCCCGCCGGGGCGCAGGCGGCGACAGCCCTCGCCGCTCGCATCGCGGCGCAACGCGCGCTCGCCGGAACCGCCGGCGCGCGGCTCGTCGCCGAATTTTCGGCCGAAACGCTCGAGGCGCAGACCGACGCGCTGTGGCGACTGGTCGCGCTCGCCGCCGCCGCCGCATTCGCCCTGCTGGTCGTGCTTGTCTACGCCGCGCTGGTCTGGACGCTGCGGCCCTATGAGCGGCTCGCTGCGGCGATCCGTGGCCTGGCGGCCGGCGACACCGCCGCGCCCGTGCCCTGCCTGCGCCGGCGTGACGAGATCGGCGCGCTCGCCCGCGCCGTCGAGCTGTTCCGCGCCGCCGTCGCAGGCCGCGCCGCTTTCGAGAGCGAGGCCGCCGCCGCCCGCGCCGAAGCCGAAGATCTGCGCAACCGCACCGGCGGGCTGGCGAGCGACTTCCGCCGCGCCGCCAAGACCGCGCTCGCCCATCTGGCGGCGGGGGGGGATCGCGTCGGCTCGGCCGCCACGACCCTGTCGACCGCCGCCGCCGAGGGCGCCGAGCGCGCCCGCGCCGCCGCCCGCGGCGCCACCGAGGCGACCGCCAAGGTGCGCGGCGTGGCGCTCGCCTCCGAAACGCTGTCGCGCTCCATCCTCGACATCGAGTCGCAGGTCGTGCGCACCCGCACGACGGTCGTCGAGGCGGCGCGCGGCGCCGCCGACACTGCCGAAACGATCGACAGCCTCGCCTCCAAGGCCCAGCAGATCGGCGAGATCGTCGGCCTGATCCAGGCTATCGCGGCGCAGACCAATCTGCTCGCCCTCAACGCCACCATCGAGGCGGCGCGCGCCGGCGAGGCCGGCCGCGGCTTCGCCGTGGTGGCGCAGGAGGTCAAGTCGCTCGCCAACCAGACCGCGCGCGCCACCGAGCGCATCGCCGAGCAGGTGGCCGCCATCCAGCTCGCCACCGGCGGCGCCGTCGAGGCCATTTCGGGCATCACCGCGACGATGAGCGACGTGCAGGGCTACGCCACCGAGATTGTCGTCGCCGTCGAACAGCAGGCCGCCGCCGCCGGCGTCATCGCCCAGTCGATCGCCGACGCCGCGCGCCACAGCGAGTCCTCCGCCTTCGACCTCGAGGGCCTGAGCGCCGCCGTCGGCGCGACCGACCGCAGCGCCGCCGAGGTCAACGAGGCGGTCGCCGCCGTGACGCGGCAGACGCGCGAACTGCGCGAGACGATCGACCGCTACCTCGTCGTCGTGGCGCAGGGCTGAACCGCTTTGCGCCGCCGCCGCGGCGGTGTAGAGGGCGCGCCATGACCGCCCGTCCCGCGCCGCCCGTCGAGCTCGCCGACCTCGCCCGGCGCGTGGCGGCGCGCGAGCGCGCCGCGCTCGCCCGCGCCATCACCCTGATCGAGAGCCGGCGCGCCGACCATCGCGCCCGCGCCGAGGATCTGGTGCAGGCGCTGCTGCCGGCGACCGGGCAGGCGATCCGCGTCGGGATCACCGGCGTGCCGGGCGTCGGCAAGTCGACGACGATCGACGCCTTCGGCGCGATGCTGACCGGCAGAGGCCATCGCGTCGCGGTGCTGGCCGTCGATCCATCGTCCTCGCGCTCGGGCGGCTCGATCCTCGGCGACAAGACGCGCATGCAGAGGCTGTCGGCGGACGCCGCCGCCTTCATCCGGCCCTCGCCCGCGGCCGGCGCGCTCGGCGGCGTCGCCGCGCGCACGCGCGAGTCGATCCTCGTCTGCGAGGCGGCGGGCTTCGACGTCGTTCTCGTCGAGACGGTCGGCGTCGGCCAGTCGGAGACGGCGGTCGCCGACATGACCGACTTCTTCCTCTTCCTCGCGCTGCCTGGCGCCGGCGACGAACTGCAGGGCGTCAAGAAAGGCGTGCTCGAACTCGCCGACATGATCGCGGTCAACAAGGCGGACGGCGACAATCTCGGCCGCGCCCGCCACGCCGCCGGCGACTACCGCGCCGCCCTGCACATCCTCAATCCGGGCTCGCCCAATTGGCGCCCGCCGGTGATCCTGATCTCCGGACTGATGGGCGAGGGGCTGGAGGCGATGTGGACGCAGATTCTCGAACATCGCCGCATCATGCAGGCGAGCGGCGAATTCGCCGCGCGCCGGCGCGATCAGCAGGTGCGCTGGATGCGCGAGCTCGTCGAGGCGCGTCTGCGTCAGCGCCTCTATGGCGACGCCGAGGTGAAGAGGCGCCTCGCCTCGGTCGAGGCCGATGTGGCGGCCGGCCGGCTGACGCCGGCCAAGGGCGCCGAGGCGCTGACCCGGCTCGCCGGCCTGTGAGCGCGCGCCGCGACATCGTGCTGCTCGTCACCGGTTTCGGTCCGTTTCCCGGCGCGCCGTTCAATCCGAGCGCGGCGATCGTCGGGCGTCTCGACGGCGCCTTCGCCCGCCGTCTCGCCCGCCTCGGCGTCCGGCTCGAGACGCGCATTCTCGACGTCTTGCACGCGACGATCGCGCCGGCGCTCGCCGCGCTCGAAAGTGAACTCGCGCCCGACGCCGTGCTGCATTTCGGCCTCGCCGGACGCCGGCGCGTCGTCACCGTCGAGCAGCGCGCGCACAATCGCAACCGGCTGTTCTCGGTCGATGCGGCGAGGCGCCTGCCCGAAGGTCTCGTGCTCGAACGCGGCGGCCCGGCGACGCGCCGCGCCAGCGCGCCGCTCGCGCCGTTGATCGCCGCGCTCGACCGCCTCGCGCCGACGCGCGCCTCGATCGACGCCGGCGCCTATGTCTGCAACCGCACGCTGTGGTTTTCGCTCGCGCCGGCCGCGCGCCGCCGGCCGACCGTCTTCATCCACATTCCGCGCCCGCGCCGGACGGCCGCGCGCAAGGGCAGCGACGTGCGCCCGACGCGCGCCGATCTCGACCGCATGGCCGAGGCTGCCTGCCTCGTCATGGCGCGGGCGGCGCGGCTCACGCGGCGCTGACGGCCGGCGCGCGCTGGCTCGCGGCGGCCCGCGCCAGTTCCGCTTCCGCCGCGTCCGCATCCATCGTCGAAAACAGCCGCTGCAATTCTGCGCCCGTCGTCGCCGCATAGGCGTCGATCCCCTCGCGGCCGTAGAAGGCGCGGAACATCGCCCGCGCGCTCGCCAGCGACAGCGGGCCGATCTCGATCGCCTCGTCGATGCGGCCGGGCCTGAGCAGCGCCGGATCGAGCCGGGCGAGATGGTTCGTCGTGACGATGAATTTCAGCCCGTCCGGCGTCTGCATGCCGTCCATGGCGTTGAGGATCTCGTGCAGCGGCGAGGCGCGCAGCGGCTCGACGGCGCCGTCCCTGGCGGTGCGGTCGAGCGCGCCCGACAGCGCGTCGATGTCCTCGATGACGAACAGATCCTTCGGCCCGCCGCTCATGAAGGCCTGCCCGAGCCCATGCAGCGACTTCACATATTTGACGTCGAAGCCGAACTCGGAGGCGAGCGCGTGGATGAGGCTGGTCTTGCCCGTGCCCGGCGGGCCGTGCAGCACGATGCCGAGCTTCCACGGAATGCCGCGGTCGCGATGCCAGTTCTCCGCGCCGAGGAACCAGCGCAGGCGCTCGACCAGCCGCGCCTTCACCGCCGCCTCGACGAACACCGTGTCGAGCCGCCGCTTGCGACGGCGCAGTCCGCCGGCCTGTCCGCCCGGCCCGTAGAGCGTCACCTGGATCGAATTGCGATGCTCTTCCGGCCGCGCCTCCTCCACAAAGCGCGCCACGACGCCGCGATCGCGCGTCAGGAACGCCACAGTGATCGTCTCGAAAAAGGCGCCCTGCGCCTGCGACTTGCTCTTGGCGTAGCGGAACAGCGTTCCGCGCCAGACGCCCCAGCCGCCGCCGAAGCCGGTCTTCAGCGCCCCGTCGCGCGCCTCCAGCGCGCGGGCGAAGAAGGGCAGGCGGCAGCGTTCGATCAGCGCGTCGACGTCGCGATATTCGTTCGACAGGCTCTCGACCGACAGCGTCGTCCACAGCGCCCGGTCGAGCGCGGCGAAAGCCGCCTCGGGAACCTTGCGCAGAACATACATCGCCCCGCCGAAGGCGAGCGTGCCGACGCCGCCGGCCAGCACCGGATTGGCGGCGAGCGCGGCGGAGAGCGTGTCGAGGATAGCCATGGGCGTCGGACCCCCGAAGGCGCGGACAGGCGCGGGCGGTGATGTGGGGACGCCGCCGCCTGCGCGCCAGCCCCGCGCCGCCCCGGCGCGCCTTCTGTCACGTCCCGGATTGACGCAGGCTGAACGGCCCGCCGCTTGCAGCGGCCCGGCGATGTTGTCGCGCCGCGCCTTTCTGGCCTCGGGCTGCGCCGTTCTGGCGCAGGCCCGGCCCGTCTTCGCCGCCGATCTGCAGGCGCGGATCGACGCGGCGACGGCCCGGCGCGAGGTCCTGCGGCTGCCCGCCGGCGTGATCGCCACGCGCGGGCTGACGCTGCCCTCCGGCGCGCGGTTGGTCGGCGCGCCGTCGGGCACGACGCTGAAGCTCCTCGGCGACGGCCCGCTGATCGCCGCGCGCCGCGCCGATCGCGTCTCGATCGAGGGCGTCGCCTTCGCCGGCGCGGCGGCCGACGCGCATGACGGCGGCCTGCTGCAGTTCGAGGATGCCGGCTTCGTCACGCTCGACTCCTGCGTCGTCGAAAATGCGACGCGCGACGGGCTGCGTTTCGTCCGCTGCGGCGGCCGCATCGCCCGTTCGACCATTCGCGGCGCCGGTCGCGGCGGCTTGTTCTCGCTCGACGGCGCCGGCCTGACCATCGAGGACAATCTCATCGACTCCTGCGGCGACAATGGCGTGCAGATCTGGCAGAGCGCGCAGCGCCTCGACGGCGCGCGCATCCTCGGCAATCGCATCCGCAAGATCGCCGCCCGCTCCGGCGGAACCGGGCAATATGGCAACGGCGTCTCGATCTTCCGCGCCGGCGGCGTGCGCGTCGAACGCAATCATGTCGCCGATTGCGCCTTTTCGGCGCTGCGCGACAATTCCGGCCACGGCGTTCGCTTCCTCGAAAACACCTGCCTGCGCTCGGGCGAGACCGCGATCTTTGCCGAATTCGCCTGGCGCGACGTGACCATCTCCGGAAACCTGATCGACGGCGCGGCGAGCGGCGTGCAGATGGTCAATTTCGCCGATCATGGCGGGCGCGGCGGCGTCTGCGCCGGCAACGCGCTGCGCGGCCTGCACCGCTTTCGCGACGGCGGCGGCCGGCAATGGGGCTATGAATGCGGCCTCAAGCTCGAGGCCGGGATCGTCGCGACGAAGAATGTCGTGGAGGGCGCGCCCTGGGTCGGCGCGCTGATCGGCTGGGGCCCCTCGCTGGCCGATGTGCGCTTCGAGGACAATGTCGTCCGCGACGCGCCGATCGGCGTCGCCGTCTCGGTCGCCCCCGGCGCCGGACGCGCGGTCGTCGCGCGCAACGTCATCGAGCGGGCGAGCCGCAGCGCCATCGCCGCGATGGAGTGGGATCGGATCGTCGGCGATCTTTCGCGCGAGGCGTCGCGCTGGCCGCTTCTGCGCGCCGCCGGCAACCGCGTCTGACGGCGGCCGCGGTCAGCCGCGCGCCATCAGTTCGTTGGTGGCGCGCAGATCGCCGACCTGGCGCCCGCGCCAGTTCACGAGCTTCGGCGAAAGCCGCGGCGCCAGCGCAGCGCTCTCGCCCGCATCGAGCGGCAGGAACCGCGCGATCACTGCCGCCATGGCGACGTCGGCGGCGCGGCCCGCCCCGTCCTGGCATTTGATCGCGACGCCGAGGCCGAGCTCGGGAAAGGCGGCGCAATGCACGCCTTCCGCGCCTGTCTTGACGAAGGCGCGGGCGCCGAAGGCGCACATCACCTCGGTGTCGAAGCGCCCCGATCCGGCCACCATGTGCGGATGGCGGGCGCAGGCGATGCGGATGCGTTCGGCCGCCTGGGCGCGCGTCTTCGAAAAACCCTCGCCGCTGCCGAAGCGGGCGAAGGCGCGGGCGAGCGCGGCGAGCGGAATCGGCCAGGTCGGGATCGAGCAGCCGTCGACGCCGGCCTCGGCCGGATCGAGCCGCGCGCCGGTCGTCTCCTCGAGCACGCGCCGCACCTGCTTCTGCACCGGGTGGTCGACCTCGACATAGCCGGCCGGATCGACGCCCTCGGCGCAGGCGAGGCAGACGAAGCCGGCATGCTTGCCCGAACAGTTGTTGTGCAGCGCCGTCGGTTCGCGCCCCTCGCGGGCGAGCTGGCGTTGCGCCGCCTCGGCGATCGGCCAGTGCGCGCCGCATTCGAGATCGGCGACGCTGCGGCCGGCCTTGGCCAGCATCGAGGCGGCGCTGGCGACATGCGCCGCCTTGCCCGAATGCGAGGCGCAGGCGAGGGCGATCTCCGCCTGATCCAGTCCGAACTTGTCGGCCGCTCCGCTCTCGATCAGCGGCAGCGCCTGCAGGGCCTTCACCGCCGAGCGGGGGAAGACGGGCGTGTCGACGTCGCCGAGCGCCAGCACGCGCCTGCCCCCCGCGTCCGCCACGCAGACGGCGCCGCGATGTCGGCTCTCGACCTGCCCGCCCCGCGTCGCCTCGACCAGCACCGGACCCGTCATGCCGCCTCCCGCAGCCGTCCTTGCGGCCACCTTCAAGCCAGCATTACAACAATTTTGAGGGTGCCGCCTCCCGCCCGGCTTGCGCGGGAGCCCTGCGCGGCTTAGGGGGTCGGCGGCGCTCCGAAAGGTCCGATTTCGATGACGTGGCTCGATTCCGCGACACTTGTTCCTATTTTCAAGATCATCTGGATCGACCTCTTGCTCTCCGGCGACAACGCGATGGTGATCGCGCTGGCCTGCCGCGAGCTGCCGCCGGAGAAGCGCAAGCTCGGCATTCTGCTCGGCGCCGGCGCCGCGGTCGGCCTGCGCGTCGTCTTCACCCTCGGCATCGCCCAGCTGATGCAGGTGCCTTATCTGAAGATCGTCGGCGGCCTGCTGCTGTTCTGGATCGCCGTGAAGCTGCTGATCGAGGACACCGACGAGAAGGACATCGACCCGGCCAACACGCTGTGGAAGGCGGTGCGCATCATCGTCATCGCCGACGCGGTGATGAGTCTCGACAACGTCATCGCCGTCGCCGCCGCCGCGCATGGCAGCTGGGGGCTGATCGTCTTCGGCCTGCTGCTGTCGATCCCGATCGTCATCGCCGGCTCTTCGGCGGTGATGTGGCTGATGGACCGCTACCCGATCGTCATCTGGGCCGGCGCGGCGCTGCTCGGCTCGCTCGCCGGCGGCATGCTCGTCACCGACATCGTCTCGGCCCCGTACTTCGCGCCCTGGCCCGCCGCGGTGTGGGTCGCCGAGGGGATCGGCGCGGCGCTGGTCGTCGCCTTCGGCTGGTGGTGGAACCGGCGCGTCGCCTCGCTGGAGCCGCGCGTCAAGGACTGACGGTCAGTCGCCGCGCATGGGCAGCACCAGCACCGAGCGCGGCGGCGTCGGCAGCGCCACGCAGTCCTTGCGGCCGGAGGCGACGCAGCGCTCGACCTCGAGTTTGTGGCTGAAGCTCAGGAGCGTCGCCGTCATGGCGATGGCGTAGACGAGCAGCACGATCGTCGCCGCGAGATTGACGAAGGTGCGCCGCTCGTAATCGGTGTCGTCGCGTCGCGCCCTGCGCATCGCCCCCGCATCCGCCTTTCGCCGCTCAGCGGGCTGGAACATAGCTGCGATCGCTCGGAATGGAAATGTTGGCGCAGTCGCGCCGGCCGCTGGCGAGACAGCGCTCCAGCGCCTGCCGCTCGGACATCGCCCGCGCCACCCAGATCGAAAGCCCCAGCAGGGCGACGACGAACAGCGCGCCGGCGATGGTGCGCCGGCGCCGCGCGCGCTCCTCGTCGGCGCTCACGGCCGCGGCGCGTCGAGCCGGGGCAGGGGCCGCGCGCTCTCGAAGGCGCGGGCGGCGCGCAGCACCAGCGCGTCGGCGCGCATCGGCCCGACGATCTGCAGGCCGATCGGCAGGCCCTCGCGCGTCAGCCCGCTCGGAACGCTCGCCGCCGGCTGCTGCGTCAGGTTGAACGGCCAGGTGAAAGGCGACCAGCCGATCCAGTCCTGCCCATAGGCGCCGTCGGCCGGCGTATCGCGCCCCGCCTCGATCGCGCCGGTCGGCATCTGCGGCGTCAGCATGAGGTCGTAGCGGCGATGGAACTCAGCCATCGTGAAGGCGAGCCCGGCCCGCGCCGAAAACGCCTTGAGATAGTCGGTCGCCGACAGTTTGCGGCCGGCCATGAATTCGCGCACCAGGCCGGGATCCATCTGCGCATGGGCGGAGTCCGGCACGGCCGCCGTCGCCGCCGCCGCGCCCGCCTTCCACAGGGTGTCGAGAATCCAGAACGGGTCGCCGAGATCGGGGCTCGCCTCCTCGACATGCGCGCCGAGCCCGGCGAAGACCTCAGCCGCCGCCGCCGTCGCCGCCGCGACGTCCGGATCGATCGGCCCGGAAAAACCGAGCCGCGGCGAGAAGGCGATGCGCAGCCCGGCGACGCCGTCGTCGAGGCCGATGCGATAGTCCGGCGGCGCGGTGTTCCAGGCCAGATTGTCGCGCGCGTCGGGCCGCGACAGGATGGTCAGCATCGCCGCCGCGTCGGCGACGCGCCGCGCCATCGGCCCGAGATGGGCGACGACGCCGAACGGCGAGGCCGGCGCCGCCGGCACGCGGCCGAAGGACGGCTTCAGCCCGACGAGCCCGGTGAAGGCGCTCGGAATGCGGATCGAACCCGCCCCGTCCGTGCCGAGATGAAAATGGCCGACGCCGAGCGCCGCCACCGCCGCCGCCCCGCCGGAGGAGCCGCCGGTGGTCTGCGACAGCTTCCACGGATTGCGGGTGATCCCGGTCAGCGGCGAGTCGCACAGGCCCTTCCAGCCATATTCGGGCAGGGTGGTCTTGCCGAGGATGACGCAGCCCGCCTCCTTCAGCCGCGCCGGCGCCGGCGCGTCCTCGCCGACCGGCGCCGGATCGGTGGTGGGCGAGCCGCGCCGGTTCGGAAAGCCGGCCAGCATGATGTTGTCCTTGATCGTGGCGATCAGCCCGTCGCAGGGCGACAGCGGCGCGCCCTTCGCCCAGCGTTGCTCGGACGCCCGCGCCGCCGCCAGGGCGCCGTCGCGATCGACGATGTTGAGCGCATTGACGCGCGGATTGTCGCGGTCGAGCCGCGCCAGCGTCGCGGCGAGCAGCTCGACCGGCGACACAGCGCGTTTGGCGAACAGGGCGGCGACGGCGGCGCCGTCGAGAGAGAGGAGATCGGTCACGAAGCAGGTTCCGCGCGGAGACCGGCCGAGACTGCGGCCAAGCCGGCCGCGCGGCAACCCGCGGCTTGTCGCGGGCCAGTGCGCATGCTAGGATCATAAACCTAGATTCAGGCGGGCCGCTCGCCGCGTCGGTCAGGCCTCGCCGGCGCGGGACCGCACTGGATTGACCGGAAATGACGCAGCGCGCTGTTTTGGTCATTGGCTCAAATTCCGATCAAAGGAAAATAGTCCTTGACACCGGGGCGCTCCTCGGCTAAGGTTTCGGCATGCTCCCCAACTGCGTCGGGCGGCGGTCCACTCCGGATCGGCCGCCCGACGGCGTTTTGGGGCGAAGACCGGAGGAGCGATGCGCATCGATCTGGATGACGACCGGCTCGCGGCGCTGAAGCGGGACTACGAGGCGGACGCCGAATCGCTGGCGACGCTGGCGGCGCGCTTCGCGCTCTCGCCGCACGCGCTGCGCCGCATCGCCCGCGACATGCATTTCGCGCCGCGCCCGAAGGCGAAGCCGTTTGCGCGCAAGGGCGCGCCGCCGGCCGCGCCGACGGCTGCGCCCCACCCGCCCGCCGCGGCCGCGCCCGCCGCGCGCCCAGCGCCGCCGCTCCGGCCGCTCGACCTGAGCGCCATGGCGCAGCGCGTGCAGAGCTCGGTCGAGCGCGAACTCGGCAAGATTCACGACGAACTGGAGGCCGGAGCGGATGTCGAGCGGCGTGCGCGGACCCTCGCCTCCCTCGTCAAGACGCTCGGCGACCTCGCCCGGCTCGAAGAGGCCCGCGCCGCCGGAAAACCCGCCGCCGCCGGCCCCGACGATGGCGCATGGAACATCGACGATCTGCGCGCCGAAGTCGCGCGACGCCTTGATCGCATGGCGCAGGGCGAACCCGGCTGAGGATATCCTCGCCGGACTGGGCCAGGCCGCGCACGAGCTCTTTCTCGACGATTTTCTGAACTGGGGTCGCGACGACCAGTTGCCGCCCGACGCCGCGCAGGGCGGCGGCGACTGGTCGATCTGGCTCGCCCTCGGCGGCCGCGGCGCCGGCAAGACGCGCGCCGGCGCCGAATGGGTGAAGGGCATGGCGCTCGGGCGCCGTCCCTGGGCGAACGCGCCGGTCGGCCGCATCGCGCTGATCGGCGAGACGGCGGCCGATCTGCGCGAAGTGATGATCGAGGGCGTGTCGGGAATTCTCGCCGTGCATCGCGCCTGTGAGCGCCCGGTCTGGGAGCCGACGCGCAGGCGTCTGTCCTGGCCGAACGGCGCCATCGCGCAGGGCTTTTCGGCCGAAGACCCGGAAAGCCTGCGCGGGCCGCAATTTTCGGCGGCCTGGTGCGACGAACTCGCCAAATGGAGGCGGCCTGAGGCCGTGTTCGACATGCTGCAATTCGGACTGCGACTCGGCGATCGCCCGCGCCAGATGATCACCACCACGCCGCGCCCGATCGCGCTGATCAAGAACCTGATCGCCGATCCGCGCGTCGCCGTGACGCGCGCGGCGACCCGCCTCAACGCGCCAAATCTCGCGCCGGACTTTCTCGAGTCGATCGTCGGCCGCTACGCCGGCGCGCGGCTCGGCCGGCAGGAGCTCGACGGCGAGATCGTCGACGAGACGCCGGGCGCCTTGTGGACGCGCGCCATGATCGAGGCGGCGCGTTGCGACTCCGCGCCGGCGCTGAAGCGGATCGTCGTCGCCGTCGATCCGCCCGCCTCCTCCAGTGCGCGCGCCGACGCCTGCGGCATCGTCGCCGCCGGCGTCAGTGAGGACGAACGCATCTATGTGCTCGCCGACGCGACGCTCGAACGCGCGAGGCCTGACGAATGGGCGCAGGCCGCCATCGCCCTCTGGCGCAAGCTCGAGGCCGATGCGCTCGTCGCCGAGGTCAATCAGGGCGGCGAGATGGTGACGAGCGTCATCGCCGCCGCCGATCCATCCGTGCCGGTGCAGTGCGTGCGCGCGACGCGCGGCAAATATCTGCGCGCCGCGCCTGTCGCGCAGCTCTGGGAGCAGGGCAGGGCGCGCCATGTCGGCGCATTCCCCGCGCTCGAAGACGAGATGTGCGCCTTCGGTCCGGACGGGCTGGGTGCGGGCAAGAGCCCGGATCGGCTCGACGCGCTCGTCTGGGCCGTGACCGCGCTGACTCAGACAGCGAAGAAGCGCGAGCCGCGCATGCGCAGGGTGTGACGGCGCGTCGCGCGCTGTCATGGCCGGGCTTGTCCCGGCCATCCACGCCGCGCCGCTTGCGCATTGTCGAACATCGAAGCGCGCCACGTCCCGCGTGGATGCCCGGGACAAGCCAGGGCATGACGAGGAGACGGCGAATGAACACGAGGAACAGCATGCCCTCTCTGCTCTCCCGCCTCGTCGGCGCTTTCGCGCGTCCGCCCGAGACGAAAGACTCGCGCGCCGGCGCGCTGATCGCGCTGCATCAGGTCGGCCGGCCGCGCTGGACGCCGCGCGACGCGGCGGCGCTGGCGCGCGAAGGCTATGAGCGCAACGCCATCGTCTATCGCTGCGTGCGCATGATCGCCGAAAACGGCGCGACGATTCCCTGGCGCCTCTATCGCGGCCGCGATGAGATCGTCGAGCATCCCCTGCTCGACATCCTGCGCAAGCCCAATCCGCGCGAGGACGGCGCGACCTTTCTCGAAGCCCTGTTCGGCCATCTCCTCGTCTCGGGCGACGCCTATGTCGAGGCCGCGAGCCTCGACAGCGCGCCGCGCGAGCTCTTCGTGCTGCGCCCCGACCGCATGCAGATCGTGCCCGGCGCCAATGGCTGGCCCGAGGCCTACGATTATGTCGTCGGCGCCGACCGCGTGCGCTACGACATGACGCAGGACGGCGTGAAGCCGATCCTGCACATGAAAATGTTTTCCCCGCTCGACGATCATTACGGCCTCTCGCCGATCGCCGCCGCGCAGGTCGCGCTCGACATCCACAATGCGGCGAGCGGCTGGAACAAGGCGCTGCTCGACAACGCCGCCCGCCCCTCCGGCGCGCTCGTCTATGCCGGCGAGGGCGGACATCTCTCCGACGACCAGTTCGAGCGCCTGAAGAAGGAGCTGGAAGAAAGCTTTCAGGGGCCGCGCAACGCCGGTCGTCCGCTGCTGCTCGAAGGTGGGCTCGACTGGAAGCCGCTGTCGCTGACCCCGAAGGACATGGACTTCATGGCCGCGAAAGCCGGCGCGGCGCGCGAGATCGCGCTCGCCCTCGGCGTGCCGCCGCTGCTGCTCGGCCTGCCCGGCGACAACACTCGCGCCAATTACGCCGAAGCCAATCGCGCCTTCTGGCGCCAGACCGTGATCCCGCTCGCCGCGCGCGCGCTGCGCGGCTTCGAGGCCTGGCTGACGCCGGCCTACGAAACCGGCCTGCGCCTCGAGCTCGATCTCGACCGCATCGAGGCGCTGGCCGAGGAACGCGCCCGCGAATGGGCGCGGCTCGACTCCGCGAGCTTCCTCACCCGCGATGAGAAACGCGAGGCGGCGGGCTACGGCGCCAGAGGCGTCGCGACCGACAAGAGCGGGTTTGCGGTGAAGGAGTACGATCCCGATCAACCGCGCGTCCCGGCGGGCGATCCGGACGGCGGGCAGTGAAACGGCGGGGAGGGGTGGGGCGAGTCTCCGCATCGCGGCGACCATCAACTGCGACTCGCTGCTGGAGTCCGACGTCGAGATATGCAAGTCTCTCGCGTTAGACGAAGATCCTTGGATGCGAAAGCAGTGTCTTTCTCGCGCGCTGGAACGCAACAGGCAGTGCCTGAAGCGCCTGCCGCTCCTTCCACTGCCGCCGTTTTGAGGATCATCATGGAAATCGCAGACATCATCCGCGCCCTGCACGATCTCGCCGGGTCCGACTCCGTCGCATCGGCCGCACGCGCCCTCGGCCTCGATCTGTCGCAGGCCTCGACGACGCAGACTTCGAAGGGATATCTCGCAACCGTCGATGCGCGCGATGCGAAGTCCCGATCGGTCGCCATGGCTTTCGATCCCGATGACCGAAGCTGGATGCTCGCCTGGCCCGGAGAAGATGGCCCGACGATCGATCCGGCGTTGCAGTGGGGAGCGCGCCAGACGATCACGCGATCACCGACCGGGCGCGGCTACGTCATCGCGTGCGCATGTCCCCTGCCGACGATGATGGCGGCCTCGCTGCCCGACAACAGACTGCAGTCCATCACGGTGACGATGGGGATGGACGCGATCTGAACATCCGCCAGCTGCGTTGAAGAGATGCCCTACAGGATCGAAATCCATCTCACCTCGACCGGCGTCGAATACACCCTTCGCGCCGACGCCGGGAGCTTCGCGCGGGCGCGCGACGCCCTGGAGCGCATCATCGGCTTTGCGCCGCAGGTCGAGGAGACCGAAAGCTCCGGCCGCCTCTTCGTCGCGCTCGACGAGACGCAGCGCAAGGCGTTCGATCGCCTCTGGAGGACGATGCATGACGCGCGCTGACGCGGCGACGAACCGGCGGGTGAGGAGCGCGCAGGCGCTCCGCGCCGCAAGGCTCATTCATCTCGCGGCTGCTCGAGAGCGGCGCGCCCGATGAAGAGCTTGCCCGGATTCGGCGAGAGTCGGATTCGCAGATCTACGTCGAGGGCGGAATCCGGCAGTGGTTCGAGGAAATCCTCGCCAATCTCTGACCGCGACGGAAGCTGACCGCGCCGCGCGTCGAGACGATGCGTGACACGCCCTGCGTTGCGCCGCAGACTTCTGACATCACCGAAAGGGTCGCCATGGACGAGCTCGTCCGCCACGTCGCCGAGCGCGGCGATCTGGCGCATCTCGCGCTGTTCCTGTGGGCGGGCGCGGCCTCGCTGATGGTCGCGCGGCTGGCGCGCGACCTTTCCGCCGCCAATCGCCGCTTCGACGATTTCGTCCGCGAGCTCGCGCACTTCAATCGCCGCTTCGGCGAGACCGACTGACTCTCATCCGGGAGAACATCATGCAGACGACGCGTCGCGACGACGCCGCGCTTTCGCGCGAGCCGGCGCAGGTGTTCCGCGCCTTTCTTCACATCGTCGCGCGGCTGGCGCAGTCCCGCCGCAAGGCGCGCGTGAGCCCGCATCTGCGCGAGGTCGCGTGATGGGCGCGCTGCTCGCTCTGCCGCGCCTGCAGGAGTCCGGCGGACTCGTGACCGGCTACGCCAGCCTGTTCGGCGTCGCCGATCTCGGCGGCGACGTCGTCGCGCCGGGCGCCTTCCGCGCCTCGCTGGCGCGGCGCGGCGCGGCTGGCGTGCGCATGCTCTGGCAGCATGATCCCGCCCAGCCGATCGGCCGCTGGCTGTCGATCGAGGAGGACGCGCGCGGGCTGCGCGTCGCCGGCGAATTGTCGCGCGAGGTCGCCCGCGCGCGCGAACTCGCCGCGCTGATCCGCGAGGGCGCCCTCGACGGATTGTCGATCGGCTTCCGCGCCGAACGCGCCACGAAAGACGCGCGCGGCCGCCGCCGCCTCGTCAGCGTCGATCTCTGGGAAATTTCGCTGGTTACTTTTCCGATGCTGGCGGGGGCGAGAGTCGAGCGCAAGCGGATGGCGTCCGCAGCCTCTCTCCGCCCCGCGCCGCGGCCCGCCTCGCGCGTGGTCTGGCGCGACCGCGCCGTCGCGGTGCTCGTCTCGCTCGACGCCGCGCGGCTCGATCTGGCGCGTCGCTACCGCCCCGACCAGCCGCGCGACGAAATGGGCAAATGGGTGTTCGACGGCGGGCCGCGCCGACGCCCGGGCGCGGGTGGGGGAGGCGCGTCCGGCGAACCCGGCCTCGTCATCGCAGCTGGCGGCTTCACGCCGGAGCAGCTCGACATGTCGGTGCAGCTGTTCGTGTCCGCGTTCTGCCAGGGCAACATCAACAGCGTCCTGCCCGGTCAGTTCATGGATTGGAAGGTCGGAGACGTTCAGCGCCTGGCCAAGAGCGGTGATGCACGAGCGCGCACTTGCCTCAAGCTTCTTGGTAGACCAGACTACTGAAAGTAGGAGCAAAGGCAATGACATTCGACGGGATCAAGGATTTGTTGCCGTTCCTCGAATTCCTGAATTCGAGGAAGGTTCTCTTCAGGATCGAACAGAGTCGTCCCGATGCGATCATGGTGTCGTTCACATTGGTTGGCGTACGCGCCGAGGTCGAGTTTTTCGACGATCACATCGAGTACAGCCTGTTCCACGGCGACGAGTGGGTCCTCGACGATCAGGCGGCGCTGGTTGCGCTCATTCGTCAGAAGACCGACGACTGACGAACGACACGTCGCCAGAAGTCGTCAGCCGATGACAGGAGGCGCCATCTCCGCGAAAGGCTGGCAGCGTCCTCATGGCCCGCCACGATCTCGCGCTGTCGGCCAATTCGATCTGTCTGCTGAAACGGTTCCGCAAATGATGCCCGACATGACCCTGAACGGCGTAAAGGATCTCATCCCCTTCCTGACGCGGCTCGACGACCTGCGTGTCAGCTACACACTGGGGCGATTTCGGCCGGACACTATCATGGTGACGATCACGCTCGTCGGAGCGCGCGTCGAGATCGACTTTTTCGACGACCACATCGAGTACAGCGTGTTCAAAGGCGATGAAGGCGTCCTCGACGATCAGCCCGCCCTGTTCGGCATGATCCGCGAGTTCGTGGAGGAGTGACGTGACCGGCGACTGGCTGCCGCCCGGCTCGCTCACCGTCACGCCCGCGGCGCGCGAGCGCATTGCGGTCGAGGCGGCGCGACGCCGTGATGAGACGCCGGTTGTCGCCTGGGCCTTCGAGCGGCGCGAGCGCGTGAAGGGAACCAACGACTGGCGCCATCATGGCGAGGGCCCGTTCGTGGACCATCGCCGTGACGCGCCGCCGGACTCCCAGTGGCGCGACGGCGATCTCGTTTTCGCCGTTTGCATTCCGCGCGAGAAGCTCGCGCAGCGCCGCGCCGGCCGCCTCGACATCGGCCTCAACGGCGCGCTCGTTCTGATCTGACTCTCTGATCTCTCGCTTTCCGCCGCGCGAGCCGTCGCGCGCGAGCGTTGTCGTCTGACGGCGAAACCTGCGCGCGGATCGCGCGGCGGGGCGCCCCGGCGCGCCCAATTCAACAGGAG
>JAEULW010000314.1 GCA_016793505.1 Methylobacteriaceae bacterium
GATGAGCGCGCAGAACACCTTCATGACGGCGATCAAGGCGTCCGAGCGCGGCGCCTACGACTACCTGCCCAAACCTTTCGACCTGAAGGAGCTGGTGGCGATCGTCGGCCGCGCGATGAGCGCGCCGAAGACGCCGCCCAAGGACAAGCCCGAGGAAATCGAGGGCATGCCGCTGGTCGGCCGTTCCCCGGCGATGCAGGAGATCTACCGCGCGCTGGCGCGGCTGATGCAGACCGACCTCACCGTGATGATCACCGGCGAGTCCGGCACCGGCAAGGAGCTGGTGGCGCGGGCGCTGCACGATTACGGCAAGCGCAAGAACGGACCCTTCGTCGCCATCAACATGGCGGCGATCCCGCGCGACCTGATCGAGAGCGAGCTGTTCGGCCATGAGAAGGGGGCCTTCACCGGGGCCAATGCGCGCTCGGCCGGGCGCTTCGAGCAGGCCGAAGGCGGCACGCTGTTCCTCGACGAGATCGGCGACATGCCGATGGAGGCGCAGACGCGGCTGCTGCGCGTCCTCCAGCAGGGCGAGTACACGACCGTCGGCGGGCGCACGCCGATCCGGACCAATGTGCGCATCGTCGCGGCGACCAACAAGGATCTGCGCATCTCGATCCAGCAGGGGCTGTTCCGAGAGGACCTGTTCTTCCGCCTCAACGTGGTGCCGCTGCGGCTGCCGCCCTTGCGCGAGCGGGCCGAGGACGTGCCCGATCTCGTCCGGCACTTCTTCACGCAAGCGGCGGCCGAGGGGCTGCCGCGCAAGCGCATCGACCAGCCGGCGCTGGAGCGGCTGAAAAAGCATCGCTGGCCCGGCAATATCCGCGAACTGGAAAATCTCGTGCGCCGGCTGGCCGCGCTCTATCCGCAGGAGGTCGTCGGCGAGGCGCTGGTCGAGGCCGAACTCGCCGCCGACGCGCAGACCACCGCGCCGGCGCCGGGCGCAACCGCTGCGCCGGCGACCGCGCTGCTCGCGCAGGCGGGCGAGGACGAGACGCTCGGCCTGTCGGTCGAGCGGCACATGGCGGCGCTGTTCAAGGCGCATGGCGAGGCGCTGCCGCCGCCCGGCCTCTATCATCGCGTGCTGCGCGAGATCGAGGCGCCGCTGCTGAACGCGGCGCTGGCGGCGACGCGCGGCAACCAGATCCGCGCCGCCGAACTGCTCGGCCTCAACCGCAACACGCTGCGCAAGAAAATCCGCGATCTCGACCTGAAACCGATGCGCGGGCTGCGGTGATAGCGGCCGCAAAGCCGCGACGATGATCGCGCCCTTGCGGCAAGGGCCTCGACAGGCTCAGGCTGAGGTCGCGGGGGAGAGTCTGTCTGCCCCGCGCCGCCCTCACTCTGAGCTTGTCGAAGGGTGGGTGGGGTTGGCCTCGCCCTTGGCCACCGGCAGATCGCCGCGTCCCGCCCAGTCCGCCCAGGAGCCGTCATAGAGCGCGTCGGCGCGCTTGCCCGCGACTTCGAGGGCGAGCGACAGGATCGCCGCGGAGACGCCCGAGCCGCAGGTGGTGACGATCGGCTTCGACAGATCGACGCCGGCCGCCGCGAAGGCGGCGACAATCTCGGCCGGCGGCCTGAGCCGGCCATCCGCCACGATCTGGCCGAAGGGCAGGCTGCGGCTGCCGGGAATGTGGCCCGAGGGAATGCCCGGGCGCGGCTCGGGCGCCTCGCCGCGGAATCGCTCGGCGGAGCGGGCGTCGACCACCATGTCGCCGCGGGCGATGCGGCGGGCGACGTCGGCGGCGTCGGCGACGGCGCCATGGTCGAAGCGGGCGGTGAAATGACGCGGCTTGCGCGTCACCGGGCCCTCCTCGAGCGGGCGTTGCTCGGCCTTCCATTTCGGCAGGCCGCCGTCGAGCAGGCTGACATGGCGGGCGCCGAAGGTCATCAGCGTCCAGCGCACGCGCGGGGCCGAGAACAGGCCGGCGCCGTCATAGACGACGATGCGCATGCCGTCGCCGACGCCGAGCTTGCGCATGGCGCGGGCGAAGGCGACCGGGTCGGGCAGCATGTGCGGCAGCGGCGAGGCCTTGTCGGATATCTCGTCGATGTCGAAGCGCACCGCGCCCGGAATGTGACCGGCGAGATATTCGCCGGCCGCGTCGCGATTCATCGCCGGCAGATACCAGGAGGCGTCGATGACCACGAGATCGGGCGCGGCGAGGCGGTCGGCGAGCCATTGCGTCGAGACCAGCGGCGCGGCGTCGGCGGCTGTCATGTCGGGCGTCTCCCTCGGCCGGCGTCGGCCCGGCCCGGCGGACAATGCCGGACTTCGCGGCCCGAAAAAAGGCCGCTCGCGCGCATGGGCATGTGCGGACGCGCACCGCGGCGCGTCATCCGAAGGGTGAAAAAGGTCTGGACGCGATCATCGGAACAAGGGGGTCGCGACAAACCTCAAAACAGGGGTTGCGGCGTAAGATCGTCGCAATCGGGGCAAGCAGGGCAGGGCGCCATGACACGCAACACGCATCACACCAGAGCCAGGGCGAGAGCCGCGACGATGACTCCCGGAACCGCCGTTCCGGCGATGGTGACGCTGGCGCTGCTCGTCTCCTTCGCGCTGACCTTCCTGCGCTTCGGTTGATCCCGCCTCAGCCGAGCGCGATCCGTACGCGCCGGTTCTGCTTGCCCTTCTTCTCGATCCCGGTCACGACAACCCGACCGATCTCGCCCGTCGCCCGCACATGGGTGCCGCCGCAGGGCTGAAGATCGAGGCCGGCGATGCGCACGAGGCGCACCCGGCCCTGACCCATCGGCGGCTTCACCGACATGGTCTTGACGAGGCCGGGATTGGCCTCGAGTTCGGCGTCGGTGATCCACTCCGTCGTCACCGCCGCGTCGGCGGCGATCATCTGCGCCAGTTGCGACTCGATGGCGGCGCGGTCGAGACCGGCTTCGGGAATGTCGAAATCGAGCCGCCCCTCGCCCTCGCCGATCTGCCCGCCGGTGACGGGGAAGGGCAGCGCCACGCTGAGCAGATGCAGCGCGGTGTGGACGCGCATGCGCGGCCAGCGCGTCGCCCAGTCGAGCCGCGCCGTCACTGTCTCGCCGATGGCGGGCGGGGCC
>JAEULW010000341.1 GCA_016793505.1 Methylobacteriaceae bacterium
GATGGCGACATGATCGCCGGCCGGCGAGATGGCGCCGGTCGGACACAGATCGAGACAACGCCGGCAGCCGATCTTGCCGGAGCGGCTATGGGCGCAGAGGTCGGCGCGGAAATCGACGGCGCGCGGCTTGTCGAACTCGCCGACGAGATCGGCCGCCTCGCGGATCGCCCGTTCGACCGCGGCTGGCGAGGCGGCGTCGGCGCGGATGTAGCCGGGGCGCAGCTCATGCGCGGCGAACAGCGGCGGGCCGCCGACGAGATCGACGATCACGTCGCAATGCGACACCGCGCCGTCGCGCGCCTCGCCCCAGGCCAGCATGGCGCGCGAGGCCGGCGAGGGCCGGGCGAAGCCGTCGAGCGTCGCCTCGAAACCGCCGAGCGCGCCGGTCGCGCTGCGGATGCGGCCGCGCACCACCGGGAATTCGGTGACGCGGGGCGGAGCGACCGGCTGCTGGCCGGTGAGCAGCACCGTCACGTCGAGGCTGGCGGCGAGCTTGCGGCCGACCTCGATCGCCGTCTCGTCATGGCCGGCGATCAGCGCGACGCCCTTGCTCTCGAGCGTCAGGACGCGCGGCGGCGGCGTCGGCTCGGCGGCGGCGGCGAGCAGGGCGGCCATCTTGGGGCCGGCGTCGGCGGCCTGATCGGACCAGCCCCCGTTCTCGCGGATATTGGCGAAGGCGAGACGGCCCGCATAGCCGGCGTCGGCGGCCGTCTCCTCGAACAGGGGCGCTTCCTGCGTGCAGCCGACGACGATGTCGCCGGCCTCGGGCAGCAGCGCGCGGAACAGATCGATCTGGCGGCGGCAGAGCTGCTCGGCGAAGCGGACGGCGCCGCCGCACCCCTTCGCCAGAGTCTGGCGATCGAGCGGCATCGTGTCTTCGCACGAGCAGGCGAGAAACAGGCGATCGGCGTCGTCGGTCATGCGGCCCCGGCGGTTGCGGTCGGGCGGCATATAAGCACGAACGGCGCCGGCGTCGACGCGTCACAGCTCCTGTTCGATCGGCAGCCAGCCGACGAGGCGGGCGGTCAGGCGCTGGCGCCAGGTGCTCTCCGGCTCGGCGCGGCAGACTGCGTCGCCGGCGCGCCAGACGAGCGCGGCGCCCTCCAGCCTCACGTCCCAGCTCGAGCGCGGCGCGGCGAGGCGGTCGATCTCGGCGGCAAGGTCGGCGGCGAGCGCGGCGTCGTCGAACAGCACGCCCATCTCGGTGTTCACGCTCGCCGAGCGCGGATCGAGATTGAACGAGCCGACGAAGCCGCGCCGGCCGTCGAACAGCGAGGCCTTGGTGTGCAGGCTCGCCCCGCTCGAGCCGAACACCGAGCGGTCGGCGTCCTCGCCCGCGTCGGCGCGCAATTCGCGCAGCCGCACGCCGCCGCGCAGCAGGCGGCGGCGATAGCGCATGTAGCCGCCATGCACGACGACGACGTCGGTCGCCGCCAGCGAATTGGTGACGATTTCGACGCGCGTTCCGGCGCGCGCCTTGCGCGTCAGCAGGCGGGAGAAGCGGCGGCCAGGCACGAAATAGGGCGAGACGAGGCGGATCTCGCGCCGGGCGCCGCCGATCAGCTGCGTCAGGCGCGTGACGATCCAGGCGCTGCGGTCGCGGCGGCCCGGCCGAAGCTGGCCGCGCCACTTGCCCGGGGGATCGGCGACGACCTCGACGCCGTCGCTGCGGCGCAGGCGCGCGCCGGCGACCAGGCCCTCGAGCCCGTCGTCGGCGCAGAGCTCCAGCGCGGCGCGCACGCTGCGATCCTGCGTCGCCGCCAGCATGGCGGCGCGGGCCCGGCCGATGCGTTCCGGCGTTTCGGAAAGCCCGCGCGAACAGGCGACGACGGGGCTGGTCCAGTAGCTTTCGAAAATGGCTTCGGCCTGTTCGGCCGCGGCGCCGAGGACGGCAATGTCGAGATCGCGAAAATTGGCGACGTCGCCGCCCGCCTCGAAATAGCGCTCGCCGATGTTGCGGCCGCCGACGATCGCCAGACGGCCGTCGACGATCCAGGCCTTGTTGTGCATGCGGTGATTGAGATGGGCGAAGCGCAACAGCAGTTCGGCAAGCCTGCCGACCGCGCCGCGCAGGCGCAGCGGATTGTGGCGACGCACCTCGATGCGCGGGTGGGCCTGCAGGGCCAGCAGGGCGGCGTCGACGCCGGCGGTGGCGAAATCGTCGATCAGCATGCGCACGCGCACGCCGCGATCGGCCGCGGCCAAGGCTTCGGCGGCGAGCGAGCGGCCGAGCGCGCAATCCTCCCAGGCGTAGTACATGAGATCGAGCGTTCGGCTCGCGGCGCGCGCGGAAAGGGCCCGGATGGCGTAGGCCTCCTGGCCCGACCGGACGAGACGGGCGGCGCTTTTCTCCGGCCCTCCGGCGAGCGCCGCCTCGACGAGCCGATCGATCTGCGCCCGGGGAGCGGGCGCGCCGGGCGACGGGCTGCTGCGGGCAGGAGCGCTGGTCATGTCGTCGTCAGGGCGGAGCGAAATGCGGGCAGGGCGCACCCCGGGACAACGCGCGAGGCGCGATCGCGTTCCACCGCGCGGCAGTGTCCGGAGGCGAGGCGGCTATGTTAGGGGTCTTGCAGGAGACCGGATGATCGCGCCGACCGACATCACAAGCCTGCTGCCGCCGCCGTTCCGCGCCATCGCCCTGCGCGAAACGGGCGACGCCTTCGCCCACGCCTGCGCCGTGGCGGCGGCGGAAGGGGCGGGGACGCTGGTCAGGACGGGGCGCTTCGACACGATCGAACTGGCGCTGGTGCTGGAGCCGGAGGAGCCGCTGCGTCTGGCGCGGCGCAGCTTCCTCGTCGGCATGGCGGCGGCGCTGGCGGCGCTGCGCCTGCATCTGCCGCCCGAACATGGGCTGACGGCGGTGTGGCCCGGCGACATCCTGGTCGACGGCCAGCCGGTCGGCCGCGGGCGGCTCGGCTGGCCGGACGGCGCGGACGAAGGGCAGGTTCCGGACTGGCTCGTCTTCGGCCTCGAGATCAACGGGGCGCGGATCGAGGCGCCGGACGGCGCGCCGGCCGCCATGTCGCTCGAGGAGGCCGGCTTCGAAGATTTCGACGGCGGGCGCTTCGCCGCCGATTTCTGCCGGCAGATGCTGCTCGCCGCCGACCGGCTGACGCATGACGGCGTCGCCGCGGCGGCCGCGCCCTTTCTCGATCTGATCGACCTCGGCAAGGCGGGCTCGCGCGCCGCGATCGCCGAGAATGGCGATCTCATGGTCGCCGGCTTCGGCGCGGCGGCGCCGGAGCGATGGGCGCTGGCGCCGGCGCTCGCCGCCGCGGAGCGCCGCCATGGCTGAGACCGGCCGCCTGCTGCGCACGATCCGCCTCGACCCGTCCGACGGCTTCGTCTTCGCGCGCGCCGCCGAGCCGGGGCAATGGGCGGTCTCGGGCGCCTTCCTGTTCGACGGGCGCGATCCCGACTCGCTGTCGACCAAGGCGCGCGTGGCGCTGCGCAGCGGGTTGCTCGGCGTCGCCGATTTCGGCTGGTCGACGCTCGCCGTGGTGGTCGAGGCGAGCGCGGCGGAGCGGGCCGAGGCGGTCGAGACGCTGGCGCGCCAGCTGATCGCGCAGTGCGGCGCGCCCGATCTCGACGCCGCGCTGGCGGCGGCGCAGGAGGAGATCGATTTTTCCGCCGGGCTCGCCGACCATCCGGTCGGGTCGCTGATCGCGGTGCGGCGCAGCCTCGAGGACGGCGCGTTGCGCGAGCAGTTCCGCATGCTGGCGCGACGCCCAGCGGGCGCCGACCGGCTGCACGCCGGCGCGCGCGCCTTCGCCATCGTCGAGAGCGACGAGGCGCCGGACGAGACAGTCGACCTCGCCGGTCTGATCATCGGCGGCGCAAAGGACGCGCGATGAAGGAATTCTGGGTTTCGAGCGGGCATCAGCTGGCGCGGCGCGCCGCGGGCGGCGGCCTCGTCGCCACCGACGAATTGCTGCAGGCCTATCTGGCGCGGCCTGAACTCGCGCCGCCGGCGGAGGCGTGCGCCGCGGAACGGGCGCTGCATGGGCGCCTCTCGGCCAGTCCGCGGGCGGCCGTCGCGTCGGCCGAGATCGCGGCGATCGCCGACGCCGACGCGCGCGAGAACTGGGGCTTCTTCCTGCGCTTTCGCGACCGGCTGGCCGACGCGCCGACGATCGAGGCGGCGTATCTGCGTCTGATGAGCGGCGGCGTCGACCTGCCGCCGCTGTTCGTCGACCACATGACGCACCTGATCCTGCGCAACGCGCTGGACGGGGTCGAGGACCCGTTCACCCTTCGCGCCGGCGAATTGTTCTTCCGGGCGCAGAGCGGCAGCCTCATCGACGGGGCGCTGGTTCTGGCCGACAGCGAGACGGTGCAGACCCTCGGCAGGCCGGCCGGCCCGCTGCAGGCGATGCTCGGCGCGGGGCCGGCCGCCGAGATCGACGTGATGACGGCGGACAACGCCTGGACCTACTGGCGCCGGTCGGACGCCTTCGCCATGGCGCTGCCGCTCGGCGCGACGCCGGCGGCGCGCGACGGGCTGGCGCGGGCGATGACGGCGTGGATCGGCCATCTCACCGGCCTGACGGCGACGATCGAGCCGACGGCGCGCTTCGACGACGCCGATCTGCGCTGGTTCGTCGGCCTCGACGCCGAGGGCGCGGCGATCGGCGACAGGCTCTGGCGGGGCGAGGCGCGGGCCGATGACGCCGGGCGCATCGCCGCCCTGTTCGTGGCCCGCCTCGCGCCGGATCCGCGGCTCGATGCGGCGGCGCTCAGGCCGTTTCCTATGATCCTCGGCATGAGCGTCGCAAAGACGCTGCGCATGAAGCCGCAGAACCTCGTTTTCGGCCTGCCCTGGCGCAAGGGCGCAGTCCCGTCATGAGCGGGCGCTCGCGCATGGTCGGCGTCGTCTGCCTGCGGCGCAGGCTGGACAGTCCGTGGGCGAGCGAGCAGCTCGAGCCGCACGCCGTGCTGCCCGACGCGCCGGCGCTGGAGGCGGGCGCTTCGCTCGGGCAGTCCACGGCGGGCGAACTCGTCTATTTCGGCGCCGCGGAACTCGCATTCTGGACCGGCGAGACCGGTCATTACCGGGACAATCTGGCGACCGGCGCGCCGCTGTTGTGGGTGGCGCTGACGCCGCAAGGCGAGTTCGGCGACTACGCCGTCGGCCTCGTCACCGCCAACCCGTATGAGGGCGAATCGCTGTCGGACGGATCGGGGCTCGTGCTCGGGACGACGCCGATGCCGCCCGACATCGCCGCCGAGCTTGCCGCCTTCGTCGCCGCGCACCATGTGGAGCAGCCGTTCGTGAAGCGCAAGCGCGACGGCGGCAAAGGCCGCAGGGAAGGGCGCGATGATCCGGGGTGACGAGCCAGAGCCGCAGGAGGACGAGGGCCGGTTCCTCGACCGCTGGGCGCGCCGCAAGGCGGCCGGCGAGGAGACGCCGGTCGCGCCGCCGCCGGTCGAGCCGGCGCCGACGGAGCAGGAGGTCGAGGCGATCGTCGCCCGGCTGCCCGCGCTCGACTCGATCGCGACGACGCGGGACGTCTCCGCCTTCCTGGCGCGCGGCGTGCCCGAGGCGCTGCGCAACGCCGCGCTGGACCTTCTGTGGCGCAGCGATCCCGCGATCCGCGACCGCGTCGCCGACGCCATCGACTACGCCGAAAACTATCTCGCTCCCGAGACGATCGCCGGCTTTGGCGCGGCGGCGCCGGAGGCGGGTCGGACGCTGGTCGAGCGGCTGCATCGCGGCGTCGAGACTTTGACCGAGGCCGGGCCGGGCCCGGACCATCCGGGACCCGTCGCCGCGATCGCCCCTCAGCCGCCGGCCGAACCGCCCGAGGCGCCGGAGGCGCGCTTGTCGACGGAGTCCGCCGCCGCTCCGCGTCGGGCGCCGCGACGGCACGGCGGCGCCTTGCCCGATTCTCGCGACATCGCGACTTGATCATCCGCCATAGTCAGTTACTATGAGTGAACGAAGCTCACAGGCGCGCCGTCCGAATGCGTGCGTGAGCCTATTGGGAGGGGCTATGCGGGAAGCCGGGCTCGAACAGGCGATCGCCGCGGCCGGCGGCGTTTCGGCCCTGTCGCGCAGCCTTGGCCTGTCCCAGCCGACGATTTCGAACTGGCGCCGCGTGCCGTCTGAGCGGGTCCTGGCGGTCGAGATGGCGACCGGCGTGCCGCGCGGCGTGCTGCGCCCCGACCTCTATCCCGAAAATGCGCCGACCGTCGATTCGGTCGAGGCGGCGCGCGCCGCCGAATACCGTCTGCTCGCCGCCCTGCTGGCGCGCGCCCCCAAGGCCGACCTGCTGGCGCGCGTGACGCGGATCAGCGGCGACGCCTCGCCGCTCGGCATGGCGCATGTGAAGCTGGGAGAGGCGGCGGCCGGCGCCGACGCGGATGCGGTCGACCGCGAGTATTTCGACCTGTTCATCGGCGTCGGGCGGGGCGAGCTCCTGCCGTTCGGCTCGTTTTACATGGCCGGCTTCCTGAACGACCGGCCGCTGGCGCGGTTGCGCGCCGATCTCGCCGCGCTCGGCGTCGAGCGGACCGCGGCGGCGGGCGACCCCGAGGATCATATCGCGCATCTGTTCGAGACGATGGCCGGACTCGCCGACGGGACCTTCCCGGCCGACGAGGCGGCGCAGACCCGCTTCTTCAGCCGTCACATCCAGCCCTGGGCAGGGCGCTTCTTCGCCGATCTCGCGGCCTGCCCGCGGGCGCAGTTCTACGTCGCCGTCGCCGCCGTCGGCGGGCTGTTCATGGACATCGAAACGCAGGCGTTCGCGCTGGCGGCGTGACGCCGCGCGAGGGCCGCAGGAACGCAAGGGAGAGGATCATGGCGAGAGACGACTCGGCCGACCGTCGCGCAGCGACAGGGCTCAATCGCCGCTCGGCGCTGCGGGCGCTCGGCGGAGCGACCGCCGCCGCCGCCACGGCGCCCGTCGCCGGCGAGGCGATGGCGCAGAGCGCCGACGCGCGCCGCGCCAAGCCGCGCTTCAAGGCGGATTCGGACGCCGTGAAGACCTTCTACCGCGTCAACCGTTACTGAGGAGGAGCGCCCGTGCTGATCAAGCGCAAGAGCGGCGAAGCGCGCCGCACCCCGCTGGCGGGCCTGGCCGCGGACGCCGCGTCCGCCGCCGTCGACCGTCGCTCCTTCCTGAAACGTTCGGGGCTCGCCGCGGGCGGCCTCGCCGCCGTCGGCTCGATCCAGCTCGGCGCGATGCGCCGGGCCGAGGCCGGGCCGGTCGCCGTCGACAAGCCGCGCACCCGCATCAAGAACATGTGCACGCACTGCTCGGTCGGCTGCTCGATCATCGCCGAGGTGCAGGATGGCGTGTGGGTCGGCCAGGAGCCGGCCTATGACAGCCCGATCAACCGCGGCTCGCACTGCGCCAAGGGCGCGGCCAGCCGCGAACTGGTGCATGGCGACCGGCGCCTCAAATACCCGCTGAAGCTCGTCAACGGCCAATGGACGCGGATCGGCTGGGACGTCGCGATCAACGAGATCGGCGACAAGATGACGGCGATCCGCGAGAAGTCGGGCGCGGACTCGGTCTATCTCCTCGGTTCGGCGAAATTCTCCAACGAGGGCGCCTATCTGTTCCGCAAGTTCGGCGCCTTCTGGGGCACCAACTCGGTCGACCATCAGGCGCGCATCTGTCATTCGACCACGGTCGCCGGCGTCGCCAACACTTGGGGTTATGGCGCGCAGACCAACTCCTACAACGACATCCGCAACGCCAAGACCATGATCTTCATGGGCTCGAACGCGGCGGAGGCGCATCCCGTCTCGCTCCAGCACATCCTCACCGGCAAGGAGCAGAACCGCGCCAACGTCTTCGTGTTCGATCCGCGCTTCACCCGCACGGCGGCGCACGCCACCGAATATGTCCGCTTCCGCTCCGGCACCGACATCGCGGTGATCTGGGGCATCATGTGGCACATCTTCGAGAACGGCTGGGAGGACAAGGAGTTCATCCGCCAGCGCGTGCATGGCATGGACAAGGTCCGCGCCGAGGTGAAGAAGTACGACCCCAAGACGGTCGAGGACATCACCGGCGTGCCGGGCGAGCAGCTCAAGCGCGTCGCCGAGACCTTCTCCAAGCAGCGGCCCTCGACCTTCATCTGGTGCATGGGCGGCACGCAGCACACGGTCGGCACGGCCAATGTGCGGGCCTATTGCAACCTCCTGCTGGCGACCGGCAATGTCGGCGGCTTCGGCATGGGCGCCAACATCTTCCGCGGCCACACCAACGTCCAGGGCGCGACCGATCTCGGCCTCGACGTGACCAGCCTGCCGCTCTACTACGGCCTCGTCGAGGGCGCCTGGCGCCACTGGGCGCGCGTCTGGGAGGTCGAATACGACTGGCTGCAGGCGCGCTTCGACGAGGTGCCGGCCAAGTCCGGCCGGCCGGCGCGCACGCGCAAGCAGAACATGGAGGCCTCGGGCATCCCGTCGACGCGCTGGTTCGACGCGACGCTGGCGAAGGCCGACGACGTCGACCAGCGCGACTCGATCAAGGCGATGGTCGTCTTCGGCCATGGCGGCAACACCATCCCGCGCATGCCGGACGCGGCGAAGGGCATCGAGGCGCTGGAGCTGCTGGTCGTCGCCGATCCGCATCCGACGACCTTCGCGGCGCTGTCGGGGCGCAAGAACGGCACTTACCTCTTGCCGATCGCCACGCAGCTCGAATGTTCCGGCTCGCGCACGGCGTCGAACCGTTCGCTGCAATGGGGCGAGAAGATCGTCGAGCCGATCTTCGAGTCGGCCAACGACTACTGGGTCATGTACAAGCTCGCCCAGAAGCTCGGCTTCGCCGACCGGATGTTCAAGAACATCAAGATGGTCAAGGGCAAGTTCGGCGACGAGCCGGAGCCGGAGTCGATCCTGCGCGAGATCAACCGCGGCGGCTTCTCGACCGGCTATTCCGGCCAGTCGCCGGAGCGGCTGAAGATGCACATGGCCAATCAGGGCTCGTTCGACATCGTCACGCTGCGCGCCGCCGACGGCCCGGCGAAGGGCGAATATTACGGTCTGCCCTGGCCGTGCTGGGGCACGCCGGAGATCAAGCATCCGGGCACGCACACGCTCTACAACACCAATCTGCATGTGAAGGAGGGCGGCGGCACGTTCCGCGCCCGCTTCGGCGTCGACTATCAGGGCGAGTCGATCCTGGCGACCGATTCCTATTCGAAGGGGTCGGAGATCACCTCGGGCTATCCCGAATTCACCTACGGCATCCTCAAGCAGCTGGGCTGGGACAGGGATCTGACGGACGCCGAGCGGGCGACGATCGAGCGCATCGGCGGGGCCAATCCCAACGCCGTGGGCTGGGCCATCGACCTGTCGGGCGGCATCATCCGCGTCTGCCTCGAGCATGGCGTGATGGCCTATGGCAACGCCAAGGCGCGGGCGGTGGCGTGGAACCTGCCCGACCCGATCCCGGTGCATCGCGAGCCGATCTACACGATCCGCCCCGATCTCGTGGCCAAGTATCCGACGCTGCCGGACGCGCGGCAATTCCGCATGCTCAACGCCGGCGCGACCTTCCAGAAGTCGGCGGTGGAGCGCGGTCTCGCCAAGAACTTCCCGATCATCCTGACGTCGGGACGCCTCGTCGAATACGAGGGCGGCGGCGAGGAGACGCGCTCCAACGTCTGGCTCGCCGAATTGCAGCAGGACATGTTCGTCGAGATCAATCCGGCGGACGCCGCCGAGCGCGGCGTCAAGGACGGCGCCTATGTCTGGGTGCTCGGCCCGGAGGACGGCTCGAAGGCGCGCGTCAAGGCGCTCGTCACCGAGCGCGTCGGCAAGGGCGTGGCCTTCATGCCGTTCCACTTCGCCGGCTTCTTCCAGGGCGTAGACCAGCGCGGCAACTATCCGAAGGGCGCCGATCCGATCGTGCTCGGCGAGTCGGTGAACACCGTCACGACCTACGGCTACGACCCCGTCACCAACATGCATGAGGGCAAAGTCACCCTCTGCCAGATCCGCGCCGCCTGAGGGAGGGGACGATGGCTCGCGTAAAATTCCTGTGCGACGCGGATCGTTGCATCGAATGCAACGCCTGCGTCACCGCCTGCAAGAACGAGCACGAGGTGCCGTGGGGCATCAACCGGCGGCGCGTCGTCACCATCAATGACGGCAAGCCGGGCGAGCGCTCGGTGTCGATGGCCTGCATGCACTGCACCGACGCGCCCTGCGCGGCGGTGTGCCCGGTCAACTGCTTCCAGACGACGGCGGACGGAATCGTCCTGCATTCGAAGGAGCTGTGCATCGGCTGCGGCTACTGCTTCTACGCCTGTCCGTTCGGCGCGCCGCAATATCCGAAGGTCTCGAACTTCGGCTCGCGCGGCAAGATGGACAAGTGCACCTATTGCGCCGGCGGGCCCGACGACAAGCCGGGCAAGGCGGAATACGAGCAGTACGGCTCGAACCGCCTCGCCGAGGGCAAGCTGCCGATCTGCGCCGAGATGTGCTCGACCAAGTCGCTGCTGGCCGGCGACGGCGAGATGATCGCGACGATCTACAAGGAGCGCGTCCTCAAGCGCGGCTACGGCTCGGGCGCCTGGGGCTGGAAGACGGCCTACAAGGAGACGGTGGCGATCTGAGCCGCCGCGCCTCATCGGAGTTTCGACGATGACAAAATCCCACTTCGGACGGATCGCGGCGGCGGCGGCGCTCGGCCTGTTCCTCGCCTTCGCGCCGACCGCCGGCCCCGCGCAGGCGCAGGTCAATCCGACGGCGAGCGCGGTGAAGGAAGAGCAGCTCCTGCGCGAGCTCGACAAGGTGACGGGGCGCGCCACCATTCCCGACGCCAAGGCGGCGACGCTGATCCGGCCCGACGGGCAGGAGTTCCGGCGTCTGCAGCGCGATCTCCTGCCCTGGGTCTCGGCGATCGCCATTCTCGGCATGATCGGCGTCATCGCCGCCTTCTTCTTCTACCGCGGCCGCATCCGCATCGACGCCGGACCGTCGGGCTACACGATCCAGCGGTTCGGCGGGCTCGACCGCTTCACTCACTGGCTGACGGCGATCTCGTTCCTCGTGCTGGCGATCACCGGGCTGAACACGGCCTTCGGGCGCAGCCTGCTGATCCCGCTGATCGGCGAGGGGGCGTTCGCGAGCTGGGCTCAGACGGCCAAATACGTCCACAACTACACCGCCTTTCCGTTCATGCTGGGAATGGCGCTGATGTTCGTGCTGTGGGTGAAGGACAACATCTTCTCGGCCTATGACGTCGAATGGCTGCGGCGCTTCGGCGGGCTGGCTTCGCATGACCACCCGCCGTCCGAGCGTTTCAACTTCGGCCAGAAGACGATGTTCTGGTCGGTGATCCTGCTCGGCGCGGCGATGTCGGCGACCGGACTGTTGATGCTGTTCCCCTTCGTCTACGCCGATGTGCAGGGCATGCAATATGCGACGCTGGCGCATGGGATGATCGGGGCGGTGTTCTTCGCCGCGACGCTGGCGCACATCTATATCGGCACGCTCGGCATGGAGGGCGCCGTCGAGGCGATGGCGAACGGGCGCGTCGACGTGAACTGGGCCAAGGAGCACCACTCGGTCTGGGCCGAGGAGGAGCTGAAGCGCCAGACGCCGCAGCCGGTCGCCGGCGGGGCGGGGCGCGCCGTTCCGGCGGAGTGAACCGGACCGCCGCCTGAAACGACGACGCCCGGCGCGAGCCGGGCGTTTTCTTTTGTCGACGAGATCGGGATGAGGCCGCGCTCGGCGGCTCAGCTGCGC
>JAEULW010000346.1 GCA_016793505.1 Methylobacteriaceae bacterium
CGACGACACGCTCAATGGCGACGCCGACAACGACGTGCTGATCGGCGGCGACGGCAATGACCTGATCTATGGCGGCGACGGCGCCGACTCGATCGACGCCGGCAAGGGCAATGACACGGTCTATGCCGGCGCCGGCGCGGACTATGCGAGCGGGGGCGAGGGCGCAGACGCGCTTTCTGGCCAGGAAGGCGCCGATCGGCTCTATGGCGACGCGGGCGCTGATCAAATCCGCGGCGGCGCCGACGCCGACACCGTGTATGGCGGCGCGGACGACGATTTGATTTTCGGCGAGACCGGCGACGATGCGCTGATCGGCGAAGGCGGCGCCGATGTGATCAACGGCGGCTACGGCAATGATTCGATCGACGGCGGCGACGGCGACGACAGCCTGCGCGGCGACGAGGAGATGGATTTCATCCAGGGCGGGGCAGGCGCCGACACGCTTCTCGGCGGCGATGGCGCAGACAGCCTGAACGGCGGCGCGGATGGCGACAGACTGACCGGCGGGACGGGCGGCGACACGATGACGGGCGGAACCGGCGCCGACACGTTCGCCTTTGAGTTCGGCTCGGGCGTCGACGTCATCACCGACTTCGAGGACGATGTCGACAAGATCGACTTGTCGAACTTTCTGGGCGCCTCTTTCGCCAACACGATCATCGCGCAGAGCGGCGCAAACACGGTCGTCGCCTTCGCCGGCGCCTTCGCCGATCAGGTCATTCTCGTCAATTTCACGGCGACGAACCTGACGGCGGGGGATTTCGTGTTCTGAGAGATGGCCGCCTCGCGGAGGCCGTCATTGCGAGCGGAGCGAAGCAATCCAGCGTGCGCTGCGGGTGGATTGCTTCGTCGCTTCGCTCCTCGCAATGACGGGGATCGGCGTCCTTGGGGCGGCGCCTGGAATCCAGAGCCCCTCCTCCCGCCGGCGGGTCGCGACCTTCCGCCGATTGACTTTCCGGCCGGGGCGATGTTTTTCCTCGTCCCGACCGGCGCTCCCGCCGGGATGTGCGTCAGGAACAGCCCGTGACATCCGTCCGGCCCGCCCGAACGTTGGTGACGGCCAAACGCGCGGCCAAACGCGGCTCCGCGCGCTGACGCTCGTCCCTGTTCCGGGTCTCCCCCGCCGGGGAGGCGGCGCATCCGCTCCCGGGCGATCCTGACAGGACGCCCGCGGCGCGGCCCCCGGGGGAGCCACTCGACACGAAGGAATCCGCATCATGGGCTACAAGGTCGCCGTCGTCGGGGCCACCGGCAATGTCGGGCGCGAGATGCTCGCCATCCTGGACGAGCGCCGCTTCCCGGTCAGCGAGGTCGTCGCCCTCGCCTCCTCCCGCTCGATCGGCACGGAGGTTTCGTTCGGCGACCGCACGCTGAAGTGCAAGGCGCTCGATCACTACGACTTCTCCGACACGGACATCTGTCTGATGTCGGCCGGCGGCTCGGTGTCGAAGGAGTGGAGCCCGCGGATCGGCGCGCAGGGCTGCGTCGTGATCGATAATTCGTCGGCGTGGCGCTACGATTCCGACGTGCCGCTGATCGTGCCGGAGGTGAACGCCGACACGATCAAGGGGTTTGCGAAGAAGAACATCATCGCCAATCCGAACTGCTCGACCGCCCAGCTCGTCGTGGCGCTGAAGCCGCTGCACGACGCGGCGACGATCCGGCGCGTCGTGGTGGCGACCTACCAGTCGGTCTCCGGCGCCGGCAAGGACGGCATGGACGAGCTCGACCGCCAGACCAAGGCGCTCTATTCGCTCGGCGAGGTCGAGACGAAGAAGTTTCCCAAGCGCATCGCCTTCAACCTCATTCCTCACATCGACGTCTTCATGGAGGACGGCTACACGAAGGAGGAATGGAAGATGACGGCCGAGACCAAGAAGATTCTCGATCCGAAGATCAGGCTGACCGCCACCTGCGTGCGCGTGCCGGTGTTCATCTCGCATTCGGAAGCCGTCAACGTCGAGTTCGAGAAGCCGATCACGGCGGACGAGGCGCGCGAAATTCTGCGCTCGGCGCCCGGCGTGCTGGTCATCGACAAGCGCGAGCCCGGCGGCTACATCACGCCGCACGAGGCGGCGGGCGAGGATGCGACCTATGTCAGCCGCATCCGCGAGGACATCACGGTCGAGAACGGCCTCGCCTTCTGGTGCGTCTCCGACAATCTGCGCAAGGGCGCGGCGCTGAACGCGGTGCAGATCGCCGAAGTGCTGGTCAACCGCAAGCTGATCGCGCCGCGCAAGCAGGCGGCGTAAGGCGCGGAACGGGCGCGGCTCGACAGCCCCGCCCTTCCACTTCGCTCAGGACGAGGTGCGATGAAGCGCGCCACGCGGCGCGCTGTCACGCCTTTCGTTCGGGCTTCGGACCGCGCTTGCGCTTTTCATCGGGGAAGGCGGCCATCACTGTTTCGATCGGCAGAAACAGCGTCCGGCTCTCCTGCGGATATTCGATGAATTCCGCGCAGCGCAGATAGAAGCGTTTCGCCGCATCGTCCTTGGCGTGGACCAGAACGGCGCCGATCCCGATGCTCTGTGACGCCAGCGCAATCCGGCGCAGCGCGTCGGCGAGCATGTCGGCGCCGAGGCCCTTGCCCTTGTGAGCCCGGTCGACCGCCAGCCGGCCGATCACCGAGACCGGGATCGCATCCGGCGCGTTGCGACGCATCCTGCCCGGCGGGCGGCGCGCTCCACCGCTCCGGCCGAAATGCAGTAATAGCCGACCACCCTATCGCCCGCGCAGACGACATAGGTGCGCGAGAACCGGCTTTCGTTGTTCAGGGCGCGGCGGCGCAGCCAGTCGTCCAGCGCCGGTTCGCCACAGTCGAACACTGACAGATCATGCGCCGCCGTCAGCGGAACAGGCGCCGACAGGCCCGCTTCGGGACGAGCCGGCGAATCGCCTATTTTCGCCATGCCGGGGTCCGACGAAGCAGCGATACGAGCTTCGGTCCGGGCGCCGGCGGATGGTCGAGAGCCTGCATGAAGGCGCCGTAGCGCTCCGAGTTGAGCGTGAACAGGCGCTGGTCGAGCAGCACATCGAGCGCCTGTCGGCGGGCGCATTCGATCATGAACTCGGTCCGCGTCTTGCCGAGCGCCGCCGCGGCGTCGTCGATGAGCCGCCGCGTGCCGCTTTCGATGCGCAGATTGATGCTGCCCTTGACCTCGTCGACAGACGCGCGCGTCGCGACGGCGGTTGTCGCTGCACGGCTGGATCCAGACGGGGCGGCGCGCGTTTTCACCATGGCTGATCATCGGCTGGCGTATCTACAATGTCAATACGCACGCGCGGCGCCTCGCGTCGATGAATGGCCGGACCGGGCGCGTCTTGAAGGCGCCGCAGTTCATCCCGATCTATTGCGCGGGCGCGCCGGCGGAGGCGGCCTGTCGGCGACGACGTGTTGCGTCGGTTCCGCGTCGGATGCTCCCCCTCGGGGGCGGATCGGACCGAACAGGCCATGTCGGCATTTCTGTCGGCGCTTTCGGCGGTCGAGTGGTGCGCGCTCGCCGTCTTCCTCGTCGTGCTGGTCGTTTTCGCCTCGTCCGGCGCCCGCGCGCGGCGCTGGCGGCGGCTCTATGTCGCCAGCCTTGCGGTCGCAGCGGCGGGCGCGGCCCTGGCGCTCGCCTGGTCTTATCGGCCCTCGGCCTGGTGGCCGATCCTGCGCGAGCTGGCGGGCGAGGACGCGCGCGGGGCGGCGGCGATCGTCGCCGCGCTGCTGCTCGGACCGGCGCTCGGCCGGCGCATCCGCCGCCTCTACGGCGCGCCGGCGGCCGCGGCGCTGCTCGCGCTCGTCGCGCTCGCGCCGGGGCCGGCCCCGGCCCGCGCCGCCGAGACGGGCGCCTATCGGC
>JAEULW010000034.1 GCA_016793505.1 Methylobacteriaceae bacterium
AGTCCTGAAGATATTTCCAGAGGTGCGCTGTCAGCGTGTATTTCGCGTCGACCTCGGGCTCCAGGATCGCGCCGAGCCTCGGGCCGGCCTCGGGCGCGGGAACCTCCAGCGCGGCGAGGTCGAACGTCGTCTTCTCGCGGAAGCCGACGATGAAGATGCGCTCGCGCTTCTGTGGCACCCAGGACGCCGAACTGATGATGCGGTGCTGCACGTGGTAGCCGAGCTCCTTCGTCAGCACATGCATGATGGTGGCGAAGGTGCGGCCCTGGTCATGCCGCTCCAGGTTCTTCACGTTCTCCAGCACGAAGGCCGCCGGGCGGTGATGGGCGATGATCTGCGCGGTGTCGAAAAACAGCGTGCCCTGCGTGTCGCACAGGAAACCATGCGGTCGCCCCAGGGCGTTCTTTTTCGACACGCCGGCGATGGAGAAGGGCTGGCAGGGAAAACCCGCCAGCAACAGGTCATGCGCCGGCACGCGCTCCGGCTCGGCCGCATAGGGCCGGATGTCGCCGGCGATCTCGTGATTGTCGGGGAAGTTGAGGCGGTAGGTCTCCTGGCATTTCGCGTCCCACTCCGACGTGAACACGCACCGCCCGCCAATGTCCTCGAAGCCCATGCGCAGCCCGCCGATGCCGGCGAACAGGTCGATGAAACGGTAGGCGGGCGCCGCCGCTTCGACAGGTCGAGGCGAGACGCCGGCGCGGTCGAACAGGTCGAATCGCATGACAGCCATACGCCGGATTTCCTAGCGCCCTTCCACGCCGCGCGCCATATCGTACCTGTTTTGTTCTGGCCTCTGTCAAGAGGAAAGAATATCCGCCCGTCTCTCCCGCGTGATCTTCTCCGCTTCCTCCCGCCGCCAGCGGGCGATGCGGGCGTGGTCGCCGGACAGCAGCGCCTCGGGGATCGGCCGGCCTTCAAAATCGCGCGGGCGGGTGTAGTGGGGATATTCGAGCAGGCCGTTCTCGAAACTCTCCTCGGCGCCCGAGGCTTCCTTGCCCATCACGCCGGGCAGAAGCCGCACGCAGGCGTCGATGAGGACGAGCGCCGCGACTTCGCCGCCCGACAGCACATAGTCGCCGATCGAGACCTCCTCGAGCCCGCGCGCCGCGATGACGCGCTCGTCGACGCCCTCGAACCGCCCGCAGACGATCAGCGCGCCCGGCCCGGCCGCCAGCGCCCGCACCCGGGCTTGCGTCAGCGGCGCGCCGCGCGGGCTCATCATGAGGCGCGGCCGCGGATCGTCCGGCGCCAGCGCCGCGTCGATCGCCGCGGCGAGCACGTCGGCGCGCAGCACCATGCCGACGCCGCCGCCCGCCGGCGCATCGTCGACGGCGCGATGCCGGCCGAGCCCGTGGTCGCGAATGTCGCGCGCCTCCAGCGACCAGACGCCCTCAGCCAGCGCCGTCCCCGCCAGCGACAGGCCGAGCGGCCCCGGAAACATCTCGGGAAACAGGGTGAGCACCGTGGCGCGGAACATGCCGCTGCCTAGCATGGCCGCGCCGCCGGCGCGACGGCGCCCCTCACCCCCACATGCCGCGCATCTTCGCGCGCAGATCGACCGGCGCGACGGCGGGCGCGCGCCCGTCCCCCGGCCGCGCCGCGGCGGGCCAGACCGTCTGCTCGAAATGCTTCAGGATCGCCGCCGGGATGAAGCGCGTGCGCGCCGCGTAGACATGCCGGTCGCCGCCGCGCGGCTGTCCGGTCGTGAAGAAACGCTGCGGCGTGACGATGTCGAGTTCGTCCTTCGCCCGCGTCATCGCCACATAGAGCAGGCGCCGCTCCTCCTCGATCTCGTCGGCCGATCCCGTGGCGAGATCGGATGGCAGACAGCCGTCGACCGCGTTGACCAGGAACACCGAACGCCACTCCTGCCCCTTCGCCGAATGGATGGTGGAGAGGATGACGTAATCCTCGTCGCGCAGCGGCGGCCCGGCCTCGGCGCTGGTCGCCCCCGGCGGGTCGAGCGTCAGATCGGTGAGGAAGGCGGCGCGGCCGGCGAAAGCCTGCGCCAGGCGTTCGAGCTGCAGGAGATCGGCCTTGCGCGCTGCAGCGTCGTCATAGAGGCGCTCGACCTGCGGCTCGAGCCACAGCCGCGCCCGCTCGACCTCGGCCGGCCAGCGCGCCGCCGCGCAATCGGTCAGCGTCGCGACGAAGGCGGGCCAGTCCGCCGCGGCCTGCGCCGGCGGCTTCGCCGCTGCGAGCGCGGCGAGCCGGTCCGGCGCGTCGGCGATGCGGTCGAGAAACTTGCCCGCCGCGCCGGGGCCGATTCCGGGCAGCAGTTGCAGCAGCCGGAAGCCGGCGACGCGATCGCCCGGATTTTCGACGAAGCGCAGCATCGCCAGCAAATCCTTGACATGCGCCGCTTCCAGAAAGCGCAGCCCGCCGAACTTGACGAAGGGAATGTTGCGGCGCGTCAGCTCCAGTTCGAGCGCCGCCGAGTGATGCGCGGCGCGGAACAGCGCCGCCTGCGACTTCAGCGGCAGGCCCGCCTCGCGCGCTTCGAGAATGCGCGTCGCGACATAGGCGGCCTGATCCGTTTCGTCGCGCACGCTGACGAGCCGCGGCTTCGACGCGGAAGGGCGGTCGCTGGTCAGCGTCTTGGCGAAGCGTTCGCGGGCGAGGGCGATCACCGCATTGGAGGCGGCGAGGATCGGCTGCGTCGAACGGTAGTTCGCCTCCAGCGTCACGATCCGCGCCGGCGGGCTGAACAGGCCGGGAAAATCGAGGATGTTGCGCACCTCGGCGGCGCGGAAGGAATAGATCGACTGCGCGTCGTCGCCGACCACGGCGAGGCCGCGCCCGTCCGGCTTCAGCCGCGTCAGGATCGCGCCCTGCAGGCGGTTGGTGTCCTGATACTCGTCGACCAGCACGTGATCGAAGCGCTCCGCGATGCGCGCCGCGATTTCGGGCTGCGCCATCGTCTCGGCCCACCACAGCAGCAGGTCGTCATAGTCGAGCACGTTCTGCGCCTGCTTGGCCTCGACATAGGCGGCGAACAGGCGTTTCAGTTCGTCCGTCCATTCGACGCACCACGGGAAGCGCCGCGCCAGAAGCTCCGGCAGCGGCGCCTGCGCGTTCACCGCCAGCGAATAGATCTGCAGGCACGTCCCCTTCAATGGAAAGCGCTTCTCGCGCGAGGACAGCGCCAGATCGTGGCGGACCATCGCCATCAGATCGGCCGAGTCCGACCGGTCGTGGATCGTGAAGGCGGGATCGAGGCCGATCTCGGCCGCATGCATGCGCAACAGCCGCGCGCCGATCGCATGAAACGTGCCGGCCCATGAAATGGACGTCGCGCTGACTCCGCGTCGCGTCAGGATGCGCTCGGCCCGCCGCTCCATCTCCTGCGCGGCGCGGCGCGAGAAGGTGATGAGCAGGATGCGCCGCGCGTCCGCGCCGCTGGCGATGAGATGGGCGACGCGATGGGCGAGCGTCATCGTCTTGCCCGATCCGGCGCCGGCGATCACCAGCAGCGGCCCGGCGGGCGCGGCGTCGCCGGGGGCGACCCCATGCATGACGGCCGCGCGCTGCGCCGGATTGAGCCCGGCGAGCGGATCGTCAGGCTGATTCGCCGCCGCGCTCATCGCGCGACGCAAACACGTTGCTTGTTTGTTCGCAAGTCGGGGGGGGGGGGGGATTATATACTTTACAAACCCAAAAGGGTGAGATAGGATTGAAGGCATAGGAGGTTTGCTATGTCGGTCCTGTCGAAGCCCTATTTCCACGATGAAGCGGAAGCCTTCCGCCATCTGGAAAGCGTGTTGTGGCCGGAAGGTCCGGTCTGCCCGCATTGCGGTTCGATCTCTGGAAAGCATTACGATCTCCGCAAGACCCGCCTTGGCCTCCGCAAGTGCTCCGACTGCCGCAAGCAGTTCACAGTGAAGGTCGGCACGGTTTTCGAGTCCGCCCATATCCCGTTGAACAAGATGCTGCAGGCTGTCTATCTGATGTGCGGCAGCAAGAAGGGCATTAGCGCGCATCAGCTTCACCGCGTTCTGGGCGTCACCTACAAATCCGCGTGGTTCCTCTGCCATCGCATTCGCGAAGCGATGCGCGACGGCTCGCTTGCGCCCATGGGCGGAGCCGGCGGCGTGGTGGAGATTGACGAAACCTATCTTGGCCGCCTTGAAGGCCAGCCCGTCGATCCGCGCAAGCACCCGACGCAGTATCGTAACACGATCATGACGCTGGTTGAGCGCGGAGGTTCGGCGCGCAGCTTCCATGTCGAAAGCGTCTCGATCGCCAAATTGCAGCCGATCATTCGCGAGAACCTTTCCCGCGAAGCGACGATGCATGCGGACGAATGGGTGTCCTATCGTTCGATCGGCAAGGAGTTCGCCGCGCACGAGACGGTAAATCACAAGGCCAAGGAGTATGCTCTCGGCACGGTCACGACGAACACCGTCGATGGCTATTTCAGCATCTTCAAGCGCGGCATGAAAGGCACTTACCAGCACTGCGGCGAGAAGCACCTTCACCGCTATCTCGCCGAGTTCGATTTTCGCTACAACGACCGCATTGCCTTGGGTGTTGAAGCCGGGCAGCGGGCGGGCCGTGCCCTGTCAGGCATCACTGGCAAGCCGCTGAAATACAACCCAATTAATTCGGAACAAATTTAAGCCTTGACGATTCAAGGAATTAGACTATATTGGGATCGCCGGGGACGCGGCGATTGCGTCAGGGGCGGAAGCCCCGCCCGGCGGCTTACTTCCATCCATTCTTGGGAAATTTTACAAGCCCGAAGCCATCAATCTGGCCGGTCGGGCTTGTTCTGAATGATGGTTTTAGGGTGTCGAAAAATAGTGGATCATTGGCGTTGTATGCTCTGCCAATCGCGCCAGAGATCATGTCCGCGAATTGTATCCCGACACTCAAGTGTGAAGGCGTAAGAAAGATTGTTTCGACGTAGTTCGAATACGAGCTGGAGAACATGCTTTCCGTATCTACTAGACCATGATGGGCCTTTCGCATTTCATCGTCTTGTTGCTTGCCTCTGTGATCCGCTACTATTATGCCAAGCTGGGTATCGCCAACCGCGCGACTAACGTCTTGAAGATAATACTGAAATCGCTCTGAAACTGGCTTATAGGTGAACTTGTATAAGTCTTCAGGGCTATTCACGTACGTGGTTTCGTAGGCGGCTTCGCAACTTGCTACGCAAGCTACAATTTTAATACTCTTCCGCCTTGTCAGTATGTTGAAAAAATCAGTACGGAAGGCATCTCTATGGGTTTGATCTAAGTGGCGAACAGAGTTGTCAGCGTCGGTGTTTGCGCTGCCAAAATAGCGCCATTTTATCTCACCGCGCACCTTGTATTCAGGCCTGCTCCTCAGTTTGCTGAGTTCATCAGCCACGCCCCGCCATTGGGCCTCGTGCATGATGACGCCAGCTATGACAAAGTAGCCCTTGGCCTTTGCCGCTTTCGGTGGAGTTCCGCTCTCGTCTATGAAGCATAGGTGCATTTCGGAATGAAAAAGCCAACTCCGAACGAGAGTCAATCAAGGGTGTTTGCCGACGTGGCCCGCGCACTCGGCTGCGGCGAAGATGAAGCGCGCTTCAACGCGACGTTAGACAAGATCGCCCGACACAAGCCGCAACCCACCCCTGCCCGGCCTGGGAAAGAGACCAAAGCCAAAAAGCCGGCATAAGGCGCTTCGTTGGTGCGCCGTCGCCGCAACCAATAGGCCGGCTGGTGTGCAAAGTATATAATCGCCGTCGGGCGGGCGAGCGCCCCTCACGCTCCCGGCTGAGTCGCGTTGGGGAAGAACAGCTGCTGGCCCTCGATCCTGTAGTCGGCGATCGCCTTCTGCCCGTCGGGGCCGGTCAGCCAGTCGATGAAGGCCTGTCCCTCCTTCGTCTTCACATGCGCATGCTTGCGCGCATCGACGAGGATGACGCCGTACTGGTTGAACAGCCGCCTGTCGCCCTCGACGGCGATGTCGAGCTCGCCGCGGTTCTTGAACGAAATCCAGGTGCCGCGATCGGCCAGCACATAGGCGCCCATCGCGCCCGCGGTGTTGAGCGCCGCGCCCATGCCCTGGCCGATCTCGCGATACCACGGGCCCTTGGCCTTCTCGATGTCGACGCCGGCCGTCTTCCACAGCGCCAGTTCGGCCGCATGCGTGCCCGAGCGGTCGCCGCGCGAGACGAAGGGCGCGCCCTTCTCCGCGATCGCCTTCAGCGCCGCGGCGACGTCTTTCTGGCCCTTGAGTCCGGCGGGATCGGCCTTCGGGCCGATCAGCACGAAGTCGTTGTACATGACCGGCCTGCGCTCGACGCCGAAACCGTCTTCGACGAATTTCGTCTCCTGCGCCCGCGCATGCACGAAGACGACGTCGGCGTCGCCGCGCCGGCCGGTGTCGAGCGCCTGCCCCGTGCCCTGCGCGACGACGCGCACCTCGATCCCCGTCTTCGCCCTGAACAGCGGCAGGATGTGACCGAACAGCCCCGAATCCTGCGTCGACGTCGTCGACGACACGGTGATGAACGGCGTCTGCGCCGGCGTGGCGCCGGCCATCGCCAGCGTCAGGCCGGCGGCCAGAAGCGCACGGCGGACGATCTTCGTCATGATGGGTTCTCCTGCGTGGCGCATGTCGTCAGCTCCAGGTGAGTTCGCCGGCGAGGAAGGCGCGCGCTTCCGCGCCGGGCGGCGAGGTGAAGAAATCGGCCGCCGGCGCGTCGGCGAGCAGGCGGCCGCGATCGAGGAACAGCACGCGCGACGCCAGGCGCCGCGCCTGCGCCAGGTCGTGCGTCGCCATCATCAAGGTGACGCCGCGCGCCGAAAGATCGGCCAGCATCGCCTCGACCTGACGCGTCGCGCCGGGATCGAGCTGCGAGCAGGGCTCGTCGAGAAACATCAGATGCGGTTCGAGCGCCGCGGCGCGCGCGATGGCGAGGCGCTGCTGTTCGCCGCCCGACATCAGCCGCGCCGGGCGCTGCGCCAGATCGGCGAGTCCGTAACGCGCCAGCGCCGCGTCGGCGCGCATCGCCGCCTCGCTGCGCGACGCGCCCGCCGCGCGCAGCGCATGCGCGACATTGTCGCGCGCCGAGCGGCGCAGCATCACCGGCTTCTGGAACACCATCGCATGCCGTCGCCGTCCGCCGATCGCCCCGTCGGCCGCCGCCCAGCGGATCGTCCCGGCCCCAGGCGCCAGCAGGCCGTGGCAGAGGCGCAGCAGCAGCGACTTGCCGGCGCCGTTCGACCCGAGCACCGCGACGACGCCGCCGGCCGGCAGCGTGAAGCTCACCTCGGCGATGAGACGCGCCCCGCCCGCCGCATAGGCCAGCCCCTCGACGGCGAGCGGCAGGATGGAGGCGGCCTCGCGCATCACGTCGCGCCTGCCACGCGCGCGCCGACGCGGCTCGCCCCGAAGGCGGCCGCGTTGATCGCCAGCGTCAGCGCCAGCAGCACCAGGCCGAGGCCGAGCGCCAGCGGCAGATCGCCCTTCGAGGTTTCGAGCGTGATCGCCGTCGTCATGGTGCGCGTCGCGCCGGCGATGTTGCCGCCGACGATCAGCACCGCGCCGACCTCGGCGCTCGCCCGCCCGAAGCCGGCGAGCAGCGCGGTGGCTAGCGAGAAGCGCGCGTCCCACAGCAGCGTCGGAATCGCCCGCCGCCCGGTGAGGCCGAGCGAGGCGAGATGCTCGCGATACTCGCTCCACAGATCCTCGATCGTCTGCCGCGTCAGAGCGACGACGATCGGCAACACCAGCAGCGCCTGCGCCGCGATCATCGCCCGCGGCGTGTACAGCCAGCCGAGCCCGCCGAGCGGCCCGGATCGCGACAGAATGAGAAACAGGATCAGCCCGGCGACGACCGGCGGCAGCCCCATCAGCGCATTGACCGCGACGATGACGGCCGAACGGCCGGGAAAGCGCGCGATCGCCAGGCCCGCCCCGAGCGGCAGGCCGATCAGCGCAGCGATCGCCACCGCCGTCAGCGTGACGCGCAGCGACAGGCCGACGATGGCGAAAAAGGCGGCGTCGCCTTCGCCGATCAGTCGGAAAGCCGCGGCGAAGGCCGCCCCGACGTCGTGCAAACCCGTACTCCTCCGCGCGCTGTCGCCGCGCCTTGACTTGCACTCTATGCCCCTGCGCTCTAGGTCTGGGCAAACACGGATTTCTTGCAGGCAAGTGCAACCCTATGCAGCCTTATCTCTCGACCGACGAGGCCGCCGGCTATCTGCGCATCAAGGAGCGCAAGCTCTACGAGCTGGTCGCCGCCGGCGCGCTGCCCTGCTCCAAGGTCACCGGCAAATGGCTGTTCCCGCGCGCCGCGCTGGACCGCTGGATCGAATCGGGCCTGCCCCCGGCGCAGGGCGCGGCGACGGCCCCGCCGATCCTCGCCGGCAGCCATGATCCGCTGCTCGAATGGGCGGCGCGCCGCTCGGGCTGCGGCCTCGCTTTGCTCGCCGAAGGTTCGGGCGCCGGGCTCGAGCGCCTCGCCCGCGACGAGGCGATGATCGCCGCGATCCATCTGCACGGGCCGGACGGCGACGACGAGAGCGCCAACCCCACCGCGCTCGCCGTCCGCGCCGATCTCGCCGACGCCGTGCTGATCGCCTTCGCGCGGCGCGAACAGGGCCTGCTCGTCGCCCCCGGCAATCCGCTCGGCCTCGACGGGCTCGAGGCGGCGCGCCGCGCCGGCGCCCGCTTCGGCCTGCGTCAGAAGGGGGCCGGCGCGCAGCTTCTGCTCGAACGCCTGCTCGGCCTCTCGGGCGTCGCGCCGGGCGCGCTGACGGCCGCGCCCTCGCCCTTCGCCACCGGCGCCGATCTCGCCGCCGCGATCCGCGCCGGCGAGGTCGATTGCGGCGTCGCCACCCGCGCCGTGGCGCAGGCGCTCGGCCTCGACTTCGTGGCCCTCGGCTGGGAGCGCTTCGATCTGGCGTTGCGCCGGCGCGCCTATTTCGAGCCCGGCCCGCAGGCTCTGTTCGCGCTGATGCGCAGCCGCGACTTCATCCGCCAGGCCGAGCGGCTCGGCGGCTACGACGTCGCCGAGGCGGGCGCCGTGAGGCTCAACCGGTGAGCCCGTTGACGGCGCTCGACGCCGCGCTCGCGGCGCTCCTCGACGGGCTCGAGCCGGTCGCGCCCGAAGCCGCGACGCCCGCGGCGGCGATCGGCTTCGCCCTCGCCGCGCCGCTCCGCGCGCCGGGGCCCGTCCCCGCCCGCGCGACCGCGCTGCGCGCCGGCCTCGCCGTCGCCGCGCAGGACCTCGTCGGCGCGGCGCCGGGCGCGCCGGCGCTGTTCGCCGCCCCGCCGGCGCGCGTCGCGGCCGGCGAAGCGCTGCCCGAGGGCTGCGACGCCGTG
>JAEULW010000066.1 GCA_016793505.1 Methylobacteriaceae bacterium
GGCGCCGAGATTCTCGGCGCGGCCCGCGCCGCCGCGCGCTTCGACCATTCCGCCCTCGCCCAGGACGTGCTGATCGAGCCGAGCGCCGGCCGCCCCGCCGCCCGCCCGGACGCCGAGGACGGCGAGAAGAAGGGCGCCGCCAGCTTCATCGCCGCCGCCCGCCGCCTGCAGGCCCAGGCCGCCGCCGAACAGGCCTCGCGCGAGGCCGTCGCCAAGGACAACGCCCGCGGCGTCTCCGGCGCGGCCGCCAAGGCCTCCGCCGCCGCCCGCGCCGCCGCCGCCGCGCTGACCCGCCCGAAGGCCGCCAGGGCCGCCGCCGCCGCGCCCGCCGTCGAGCCGGCGCCGGTCGTCGATTCCGTCGAGGCCGCCGTCGAGGAGGAGCGTCCCGCCCGCGCCGCCGGCGGCTCGTTCCTGTCGCAGCGCAAGCGGCCGATCCTGATCGGGCTGATCGGCCTGACCATGGCGCTCGGCGCGCTCGCCGTCGTGCGCGGCGTCGGCACGCCGACGTCGGAGGCCCCGCAGGGCCTGTCGCCGGCCGGCCGCGCGCTGCAGATGCCGACCGATCTCGGCGTCAAGCCGGAGGGCAAGTCCGAGTCGAAGCCGGCCGACGCGCCGAAGCCGGAATCGCGTCTCGTCGAGCCCGAGGCGCCGGCCTCGGTCGAGGCGCCGCGCGCGCTCGGCGAGCCGCCTCTGCCGGCCCAGGTCTCGCCGCCGCGCAACGCTTCGCCCGCCGCCCCGGCGAAAAAGGCGACCGCCGCCGTCGATGTCGACCCCGCCCCGGTGGCGGCGATCGATCCGGCGGCCGGCGGCCCGCAGGCGCTGCGCGAGGCGGCGCAGGCCGGCGACCCCGGCGCCCAGTTCGAACTCGCCGCCCGCCTCGCCGAAGGCCGCGGCGCCCCGCGCGATCTGAAGGCGGCGGCGCAATGGTTCGAGAAGGCGGCCGCCCAGGGCCTCGCCCCGGCCCAGTATCGCCTCGGCTCGTTCTACGAGAAGGGGCTCGGCGTCGGCCGCGATCTGGCCATGGCGAAGACGCTCTACCAGCGCGCCGCCGATCGCGGCAACGCCCGCGCCATGCACAATCTGGCGGTGCTGGTCGCCGACGGCGCCGGCGGCAAGCCGGACTATGCCGGCGCGGCGCAATGGTTCCGCAAGGCCGCCGAGGCGGGCGTGCGCGACAGCCAGTACAATCTGGCGATCCTCTATGCGCGCGGCCTCGGCATCGAGCAGAACCTGTCGCTGAGCTACCACTGGTTCGCGATCGCCGCCAAGCAGGGCGACGAGGACGCCGGCAAGAAGCGCGACGAGGTCGCCGCCCGTCTCGAGGCCAAACAGCTCGAGGCGGCGCGCGCCGCCGTCGACGCCTTCCGGCCGAAGGCGCTCGACCGCGCCGCCAACGACGTCGCGGCCCCGCCCGGCGGGTGGGACTCGCTCGGCAAGGCCGGCGAGAAGTCCGGCGCGAAGGACGGCAAGACCGACGAGCGCGCCCGCCTGCCGGCCCGGCCCAAGGCGACATGAAAGGCGACATGATCTGACTTTCCCGCCAGCGGGCGCGGGAAATCGTTGACGCGCCGGCGCGCCGCGTCCTTCATGGCGCCGCTGAACCGACCCGCGCCGTCTCCGGCAGGGGCCTAACACGGCGCCGCCCTGTGCAATTCTATCTGCCCATCGCCGAACTGCCGATCGACGTGCTGATGATCCTCGGCATGGGCGCGGCGGTCGGCTTCATCTCCGGCATGTTCGGCGTCGGCGGCGGCTTCCTGATGACGCCGCTGCTGATCTTCGTCGGCATCCCGCCGGCCGTCGCGGTGGCGACGCAGGCCGCCCAGATCGCCGCCTCCTCGACCACCGGCGTGATGAACTACTGGCGCAAGCGCGCCCTCGATCTGAAACTCGGCGCGGTGATGGTGGCGGGCGGCGTCGTCGGCACTTTTCTCGGCGTGCTGTTCTTCAACAACATGCGCCGCATCGGCTATCTCGAGACGGTGATCTCGCTCTCCTACGTCGCGCTGCTCGGCAGCGTCGGCGCCTCGATGCTGGTGGAGAGCGCCCGCGCCATTCACGCCTCGCGCAAGGGCGTGCGCCCGGCGCGCCGGCGCGCCGGCCAGCACGCCTGGTATGAAGGCCTGCCGTTCAAGATCAGATTCCACCGCTCCGGCATCTATGTCAGCGTCATTCCGCTGACCGTGCTGTCGGTGTTCATCGGCTTCGCCGGCGCGGTGCTCGGCATCGGCGGCGGCTTCATTCTCGTGCCGGCGCTGATCTACATCTTTCGCGTGCCGGCGGCGGTCGTGGTCGGCACCTCGCTGCTGCAGATTCTCTGCACCATGGTGTTCGCCACCGTCATGCATGCGGCGACCAATCATTCGGTCGACGTCGTGCTGGCGCTGCTGCTGATCATCGGCGGCGTCTTCGGCGCGCAGTTCGGCGCCCGCGCCGGCATGAAGATTCGCGGCGAGCATTTCCGCCTGCTTCTGGCGATCCTGATCTTCGGCGTGGCGATGCGCTTCGCCCTCGACATTCTGGTGACGCCGGCCGAGCGCTATTCGGTGACGCTGACGGAGACGCCGCGATGATCGCGCGGCTGCTTCTCCTCGTGCTCGCCTTCGCCGCGCCGGCCGCCCGCGCCGAGCAGCTTCTGCTGTCGCTGTCGGCCGAGCGCATCTCGATCACCTCGAACTTCACCGGCGCGGACCTCGCCCTGTTCGGCGCGATCGAGCGCGACGGCGCCACGGTGGCGCGCGCCTCGACCTATGACGTCGTCGTCAATGTGCGCGGCCCGCGCGGCTCGGTCGTGGTGCGCGAGAAGAGCGCGATCGGCCCGTTCTGGCTGAACGCCGACCAGCGCCGCTACATCGCCATCCCGGCCTTCATCGCCACGCTGTCGAATCGTCCGCTGCCGCAGATCGCCGGCGATCTGATGCTGCAGAAGCTCACCCTCGGCGTCGACGCGCTGGTGCCCCCGCAAGGCCGGCGCACCGACATCTTCGATCCCGACGAGCCGAATTTCCGTCAGGCGCTGATGCGCCTGCGCCGCGCCGAGGGCCTGTTCGTCGAGAACGGCCAGGCGGTGACCTTTCTGTCGCAGAACGCCTTCCGCGCCGCCATCCGCATTCCCGGCACCGCGCCGCTCGGGCGCTACGACGTCGATGTGACGCTGCTCGCCGACGGCGTGCCGCTGACGCGCGACAGCATCGCCTTCACCGTCATCAAGGGCGGCGTCGAACAGCGCCTCGCCACCGCCTCGCGCGAGCGCGGCGTGCTCTACGGCCTCGCCACTGCGCTGATGGCGCTGTCGCTCGGCTGGCTCGCCACGGTGATCTTCCGCCGCGATTGACCTCAAAGGCCGCAGCGCGCGCCCGGAATGCGCCAGACGCGATCGCGCCCGATCACATGCGCCACCACCGGCCGCGGGCCGAACAGCGGCGCGAAGGCGGGATGCGCCAGATCGAGCCCGCCGGCGAGCGCGCCGAAGGCCGGCGCCACGCAGCGCAGCCCGTCGCTGACGAAGCAGCGCGCCCGCGTCGCGCCGCCGCCGGCCGCCACGCGCGCGACGGGATGCAGATGGCCGGCGATCTCGCCCTCGACGCGGCCCGGCGTCGGCTCGTGACGCAGCGCGATGGCGCCGAAGGAGAGTTCGCGCACGGCGTCCCCGGCCAGCCCCGCCGGCGGCGCCGGATCGTGATTGCCGGCGATCCAGATCCAGTCGCGCCCCGCCTGCAGCGCCGCGAGCGCCGCGCGGTCGGCGGCGCGCACCCGCTCATGCGCCGCGCCGTCGTGAAAACTGTCGCCGAGCGCGGCGACGCGCTTCGGCCTCAGCCGCGCGATCGCCGCAGCGAGCGCGGCCAGCGTCGCCGCCGTGTCGTAGGGCGGCAGCAGCATGCCGCGCCGCGCGAAGCTCGAGCCCTTCTCGAGGTGCAGGTCGGCGACGATCATCAGCCGCTCGCCGGCGTGGAACAGCGCGCCGGAGGGATCGGCGAGGAATTCCTCGCCGGCAAGACGCAGGATCGCGGCGCGGCTCATCTCCTCATCGCTCCGCGCCGTCGCCGTCCGCACCGCTCGCCTCCTCGATCAGCGCCTCGGCCGCCTCGGCCAGGATCGCCTCGCGCGCCTCGCCCGCCACCGGCTCGCGCCCGATGTCGAGCAACACCGGCACGGCGAGCGGCGAGACGCGCTCCAGCCTCTTATGGATGATTCGCCCGCGGATGCGCGAGAGCATCTGCGCCAGGCGCCCGAGATCGAGCAGGCCGGAATCGGCGTCCTGCCGCGCCGCGCGCAACAGGATGTGCCCCGGCTCGTGCCGGCGCAGCACGTCGAAGACGAGATCGGTCGACACGCTGACCTGCCGCCCGGTCTTCTCGCGCCCCGGCGAGCGCCGCTCGACCAGCCCGGCGATGATCGCGCAGCTGCGGAAGGCGCGCTTCATCATCGCCGAGTCCTGCAGCCATTCCTCCAGATCGTCGCCCAGCATGTCCTCGGCGAACAACCCGTCGAGCGTCACGAGCCCATGTTCGAGGCGGGCGCCGAGATCGGTCCGCGCCCAGATCGCCAGCGAATAGTCGCTGGCGACGAAGCCGATCGGCTGCAGCCGCGCCCGCTCCATGCGTCGCGTCAGCAGCATGCCGAGCGTCTGATGCGCCAGCCGCCCTTCGAACGGATAGCACACGAGATAGTGCCGCCCGCCGCGCGGAAACGTCTCGACCAGCAGCCCGTCGGCCGGCGGCGGCCGCGAGCGCAGGCGTTGCAGCGCCAGCCAGTCGGCGACCTGCGCCGGCAGATGCGCCCAGCCCGCCTCGTCGGCGAGGAGACGGCGCACGCGCCGCGCGAGATAGGTCGACAGCGGAAAGCGGCCGCCGGCGTAGGTCGGCACTTTCGGCGCCTCGCTCGCCGCGCGTCGCACCAGCGCCTCGTTGTCGACGACGCCCTGCAGGGCGAGAATCTCGCCGCCGAACAGGAAGGTGTCGCCCGGCGACAGCTGCTCGATGAAATAATCCTCGATCTCGCCGAGCACGCGGCCGCCGCGCGTCAGCGCGCCGGAATAGCCGCCGCGATCGGCCTTGCCGCGGGCGCGCGTCAGCCGCACCTTGAGCATCTCGGCTTCGACGATGGCGCCGACGTTGAGACGATATTGCTGCGCCACGCGGCCATTGGCGATCCGCCACAGCCCGTCCTGCGTCTGCCGGATCTTGGCGAAGCGCTCATAGCCGCCGAGCGCGTAGCCGCCGGTCGCGACGAAGCCGAGCGCGTCGTCGAAATCGCCGCGCGTCAGCCCCGCATAGGGCAGGGCGCCCGTCACTTCCGCGAACAGCGCGTCGGCCGAGAACGGCGCGGCGCAGGCCATGCCGAGAATGTGCTGGCACAGAATGTCGAGCGCGCCCGTGCGCGCATGCTCGGCGTCCTGCTCCCCCGCCTGCGCCGCCGCGATAGCGGCGAGGCACTCCAGCGCCTCGAAGCGGTTGGCCGGCGCCAGCAGCGCGCGTGAGGGCTCGTCGAGCCGATGATTGGCGCGGCCGATGCGTTGCAGCAGCCGGCTCGATCCTTTCGGCGCGCCGACATGGATGACGAGATCGACGTCGCCCCAGTCGATGCCGAGATCGAGCGTCGAGGTGCAGACCACCGCCTTCAGCCGGCCCGCCGCCATCGCCGCCTCGACCTTGCGGCGCTGCGCCGCGTCGAGCGAGCCGTGATGCAGCGCGATGGCCAGAGAGTCGTCGTTGATTCGCCAGAGCTGCTGGAACACCGCCTCGGCCTGCGAGCGCGTGTTGACGAAGACGAGCGTCATCTTCGCGTCGCGGATGCGTTCGTAGATTTCGCCGATCGCATGCAGCGCGGAATGCCCGGCCCAGGGCAGGCGCGCGCGCGTGTCGAGCATGGCGATAGCGGGCGCCGCGCCGCCCGCGACCGTGACGATTTCCGCGCCGCGCGTCGGCGGCGTCAGCCAGCGCGCCAGCTCCGCCGGATCGCGCACCGTCGCCGACAGGCCGGTCGCCCGAAAGGCCGGCGCGAGCGCGCGCAGCCGGGCGAGGCCGAGCGCCAGCAGATCGCCGCGCTTGGAGGCGGCGAGCGCATGCAACTCGTCGAGCACGACGCGCTTCAGATCGGAAAACAGCGTTTC
>JAEULW010000074.1 GCA_016793505.1 Methylobacteriaceae bacterium
CATGGCCGCGCGCGCCTTGGCGATCTCCGAACGCACGTCGTAGAGGCCGTAAAGGCCGTAGACAATGCGCTCGCGCCCGGTCGGGCCGGCGGGCGACTTCACCCAGCTCTGATAGCGCCGCCAGGATTCGCCGGCCCGCAACGTGCGGTTCATCAGCCCGACATAGGCGTTGCTCTTGGTGATCGCCTGCTGCAGCTCGGCCGGCTGCGCCCCGGACTGGGCGGGCGCGATTTGCCCCTGGGGAACCTGCGCCTGCGGCGCGGCGGTCTGCGCCGTGGCGGGCAGGGCGAGGGTGAGCGCGACCGGCAGAATCAGACGTGCGAGACGTGCGGACATGGCGGACCCCGGGTCGAATTTTCCCCGCCAGCATAGCACTGTCGCATCGCAACGCTTGCGACTCGCGCGTGAGCATCCCACATGCTGATCGAGACATGCGCTCCCGCGCCGTTCCGGGCGGGGGCAAGGAGTGGGCTCATCGATGCGCGATCCCTATTCTGTGCTGGGCGTGGCCAAGGGCGCGTCGGCGGCGGACGTCAAGAAGGCGTTCCGCAAGCTCGCCAAGACGCACCATCCCGACCAGAGCAAGGACCCGAAGGCGAAGGAGCGCTTCGCCGAGATCAACGCCGCCTATGAGATTCTCGGCGACGAGACCAAACGCGGCCAGTTCGATCGCGGCGAGATCGACGCCGAGGGCAAGCCGCGCTTTCAGGGGTTCGAGGGCTTTCATCAGGCCGGCGGGCGCGGCGGCGCGGGCGGCCGCGGCTTCGAGCATTTCGAATTCAATTTCGGCGGCGGCGGCGGGCCGTTCGGCGGCGCCCGGGCCGGGGCCGGCGCCGGCGGCTTCGATCCGTCCGACCTCTTTTCGGAACTGTTCCGCGGCCGCGGCGGGTCCGGCGGCGGGCGCCGGCCGGCGCGCGGCGAGGATGTTTCGGGCGCGGTGACGATCGGCCTGCCCGAGGCGGTCGCCGGGACGACCGCCCGCGTCGCGCTGCCCGACGGGCGCACGCTCGAGGCGCGCATCCCGGCCGGCATCGAGGATGGCCAGGCGATCCGCCTGAAGGGGCAGGGCGGGTCGGCGCAGGGCGGCGAGCCCGGCGACGCCATCATCACCATCCGCATCGCTCCGCATCCGACCTTCCGCGTCGACGGCCGCGATCTGCGCGCCGATCTGACCGTGCCGCTGGAGGACGCCGTGCTCGGCGGGCCGGTGCAGGCCCCGACGCTCGACGGCGCGGTCGAACTGAACCTGCCGCCCAACTCGTCGTCGGGCCGCACGCTGCGGCTGCGCGGGAAGGGCCTGCCGGCCCAGGGCGGCAAGCCGCAGGGCGATCTGTTCGTGACGCTGCGCATCGCGCTGCCCGATCCGCCCGACGCCGAACTCGAGGCGCTGATGCGCAGGCGCCGCGACTCGCGCGGCCGCTGAGCCTCAGGGCGCGGCGAAGCCGAGGCCGCGCGCCAGCAGCGTCAGCGCCCGCACGACCCCGGCGCCGATCGACGGTCGGGCCGGATCGGCGAGATGCGCGAAGATCGCCGCGCCCAGCACCGTCGCCGCCGCTCCGGCGAGGAAGGATGCGGCCACCACGCCATAGGGAAAGCGCCTGACCTCGGCGCGGGCCGCGCGCGCCCGGGCGGCGGGCCCGACCGGCTCGGCCGCCCGGGCGGCGGTGCGCGCCGCCACCGACAGGAACAGCGGCGGCGTTTCCAGCGCCACCGGGTCGTAGGCCTGCCGCAGCTGATCGCGGCCGCGCAGCCAGCCCTGCAGGCGTTCGAGCGCCGCCGGATCGGCCGCCGCCTCGGACTCGACCTGACGCGCCCGGTCCGCGTCGAGCCGGCCGTCGACATAGGCGTTGAGGTCGAGCTCGGACGGGCGGCGCTGGACGTCGGTCACTTCACCACCCTGAGATGGGCCGCCGAGCGCGCCCGCCGCCCGCTCGTCAGCGCCGCGAACTGGTCGCGCGCCGCGCTCAGCCGGGCGATCAGCTGCGTCGACGAAAGCCCCAGCGCCGCCGCCGCCTCGGCGTAGCCGAGCCGCGCCAGGCCGACCAGAACCAGCGCCTCGCGATCCGCCGGCGCCAGCGCCGCCAGAGCCGCCTGGGCCCGTTCGGCCGGATTGTCGGAGCGCTGCTCCGGCGCCGCCGTCGGCATCGCCACGCCCGGGCCGGGCCGCGCCGCCGCGGCTCGCGCCGCGTCGACCAGAACGGCGATCAGCCAGACGTCGAGCCGCACGCCCTCGGTCGGGGCCCGGCTCTGCAAGGCTCGCCGCAAGGTTTCGCGCACCAGCTCGTCGCCGGCGGCGACGGCGTCCGGCCCGGCGCAGAGCGCATGGGCGCAGCGCCTCAGCGCCGGCGCCAATCTTTCGATGTCGTCACGCGCGAGCATGGAGGGATGGCGGGTCCTTCACAGCTGGGATCGTCCGGGCCGACAGGCGCGCGGCGATCAGACCGAGCTTAGGACGGCGCGGCCGGTTTGCCTATCCGGGGACGCGCCGGACGCAGCCCTGGTCCCTGTCCCGTCCACCCTTTTCTTTTCCGACCGTCGCCGCTAAGGAACGCCGGACCTTTGCTCCGGCCCTGCGCGGCCGGACCCTTTTTTATCACCCGGAACCGCTATGTCCGCATCATCATTCAGCGGCGTCCTCGCCGGCAAGCGCGGCCTCGTCATGGGCGTCGCCAACAACCGGTCGATCGCCTGGGGCATCGCCAAAGCCGCCCGCGACGCCGGCGCCGAACTCGCTTTCACCTATCAGGGCGAGGCGCTGGAGAAGCGCGTTCGCCCGCTCGCCGCCGAGCTCGACGCGGCCGTCGTCGGCCATTGCGACGTCACCGAGGCGGCGACCATCGACGCGGTCTTCGCCGAGGTCGAGAAGCTGTGGGGCCGGCTGGATTTCGTCGTCCACTGCATCGCCTTTTCCGACAAGGACGAGCTGACCGGCCGCTATGTCGAGACGAGCGAGGCGAATTTCACCAAGTCGCTGCTGATCTCCTGCTATTCCTTCACCGCGATCGCCCAGCGCGCAGAGAAGCTGATGAGCGAGGGCGGCTCGCTGCTGACGCTCACCTACTACGGCGCCGAGAAGTGGATGCCCCACTACAACGTCATGGGCGTCGCCAAGGCCGCGCTCGAAGCCTCGGTGCGCTACCTCGCCGCCGACCTCGGCGAGAAGGCGATTCGCGTCAACGCCATCTCGGCCGGGCCGATCAAGACGCTGGCGGCCTCCGGCATCGGCGATTTCCGCTACATCCTGAAGTGGAACGAATACAACGCGCCGATGCGCCGCAC